>CAZIUX010000084.1:3428-3947 GCA_964542795.1 uncultured Muribaculaceae bacterium | reverse complement strand
CGCTAAGGCTTTAAAATCAATCATATTAATCGGTGGAAAACCATAATACTCTGTAAATGAATTTTCATTAAATCTAATATAGTCTTTTTGTTTAAGTAATTTCATTTCAATTTGCGGAGAAATTAATTGTAGTAAATCTTTATCAGAAGAAATTATTGTTCCAATAAAATCAGGATCTTTTATGGCTTCAATAGCTAGAGATCCAATAATATCATCAGCTTCATAATTTTCTACTTCATAATATTTAATTCCCATTGCTTTTAATAAATCCCTTGCAACCGGCATTTGTTTTTTTAAGTCCTCAGGCATTTCTATTCTTCCTGCTTTGTAGTCTTCATATTTATCATGACGAAAGTTTTTACCAATATCAAAAGCAACAGCCATATATGTTGGATGTTCTTCTTCAATTATTTTATTTAGCATTGAAATAAATCCATATAAAGCATTAGTTGGAAATCCTTCTTTATTTCGCATAATAATTCCTGAGTATGATGTTGCATAGAAACTTCTAAATAATAA
>CAZIUX010000084.1:0-3404 GCA_964542795.1 uncultured Muribaculaceae bacterium | reverse complement strand
GTTGTTTCCATCTATTAATATTACATTTTTCATAATTATCACCTATATCCATTATATCTTATTTATAAATTTATAACCATTAAAAAACTTAAAGATATTTCTTTAAGTTTTAAAATAAACTAAGTTGACTTGACTCTGGTAAGCCATCAAGAACATGAATAGTTCTTAAACGATCAATAGTTGTGGTATTTACTTTTCCTCTATTTTGTAAGTCTTCAATACTTATAAATGGCGATTTTTTTCTTTCTTCTATTACTTTATTAACAACCATTTCACCCATTCCATCTAGTGCTCTTAATGGAATTCTTAATCTTTTTTTATCTTGAGAAATTAAGAAGTCAGTTCCATCTGATTCAGTTAGGCTAATATTTTCGAAACTAAATCCTCTTAAATACATTTCATAAGCAATTTCCAAAGTTTCAAGAACACCAATTTCCTTATTTGTGGCATCAAATTTTTTATTTTTTATTTCAAAAATTTTGTCTTTGATTGCTCTTTCTCCTAAAACCATAGCTTCAACATCAAAATCAAAACAACGAATACTAAAGAATGCTGAGTAATACTCTATTGGATGATATAACTTAAACCACGCTACACGATAAGCCATCATTACATATGCTGTTGCATGTGCTTTAGGGAATAAATACTTAATTTTTTGACACGATGTAATGAACCAATCTGGAACATTAGCATTAATCATTGCTTCTTTATATTCTTTCCAAACATCAGGTAGTTTACTTGGAGAACCTTTTCTTACGAATTCAGATATTTTGAAGGCATAACTAGGTTCAAAATCATATTTTAATAGAATATTTAGTATATCGTCACGGCAAGCATGAACTTCTTTTAAAGCTGCTATACCATCGATAATAATATCTCTTACATTTCCCGCCCAAACATCTGTTCCATGAGCTAAACCACATATTTTAACTATTTCCATAAATGTTGATGGTTTTGTTTCATCAAGCATTCGAATCGCAAAATTTGTTCCAAATTCAGGTATCCCTAAAGTTCCTGTTGGATATCCAATTTGATTCTCTGTTATTCCTAATTTTTCGCATGAATTAAATAAAGAAATAACATTTTTATCATCAAATGGAACATCATCAATATTAATATTAGATAAATCACTCAAATATTTTAACATCGTTGGATTATCATGTCCTAGTATATCAAGTTTTAATACATTGTCATGGATAGCATTAAAATCAAAATGTGTTGTATACCAAGAGTTAGATGCATCATCAGCTGGATACTGATACGGACTAAAATCATAAATATCCATATAATCTGGAATAACAATTATTCCACCAGGATGTTGTCCAGTAGTCCTTTTGACTCCTACACATCCTGATGCTAATCTTTCAATTTCAGGATTTCTTAAAGTGATATTTTTGTCTTCCATATATCCTTTAACAAAACCAAATGCGGTTTTTTCTGCTACTGTACCAATTGTACCAGCCCTAAAAACATTACTTTCTCCAAACAATACTTTTGTATAATCGTGAATATCCGATTGGTTTTTACCTGAGAAATTTAAGTCAATATCAGGAACTTTTTCAGCTTTAAAGCCAAGGAAAGTTGCAAAAGGAATATCTTGTCCTTCTTTAGTCATTGGGTTTCCACATTCACAAGTATGATCAGGTAAATCATAACCACTATTATAATTATCTGATAATGGTTCTCCATTTTCTTCAAAAATACTTTTTTTACATTTTTTGCATAAATAATGAGGAGGAAGTGGGTTTACTTCAGATATACCCATCATCGATGCAACGAATGAAGAACCAACCGATCCTCTTGAACCAACTAAATAACCGTCATCTAAAGATTTTTGAACTAGTTTTTGAGCAATCAAATATAAAACTGAGTAACCATTTTTGATAATTCCATTTAACTCAGCTTCTATTCTATCCTCAACTATTTTAGGTAATTCATTTCCATAAATATTTCTTGCATGAGAATATACCATTTCTTTAGTAAGTTCATCAGAATTATCCATTTTGGGTGTATATAATTGTTTTTTTGTAATTTCTAGAACTTCAATTTTATCCGCGATTAAATTTGGATTAATTACAACAAATTCATATGCTTCTTCACTACTCAAAAAACTAAATTCATTTAACATTTCACTAGTTGTTCTTAAATGTTGAGTAGGAATACTCTTTATTTCCGGTCTATTTAACGGATGTCTTCCAACATTAGGAGTATTTTGTTTAACAATTATTTCTCGATATATTTTATCTTGTTCAGTTAAATGATGAACATCGCCCGTAGCACAGACTAATATATTTAAAGATTTAGCAACTCTTATTATTTTCTTAATATTATTAATAATATCAATTTCAGACTCAAATTCGCCTAAATCGACTAAATATGATCCATTTCTTGGCGGCTGAATTTCGATGTAGTCATAATATTTCATAATATTAGCTAGTTCTTCATCATCTTTTTTTCTTGCTTCAGAGAAGACTTCACCATTCATACAACTGCTACCAAATAATAATCCTTCACGGTATTCATCTAGAACACTTCTTGGAATTCTTGGAACTTTAAACAAATATTTGGTATTAGATAAAGATATTATCTTGTATAAATTCTTTAATCCAATAGGATTTGTTGCGAGTACATTTAAATGATAAACGCGAGAAAACTTAGTTAAATCAGAATTTTTAGCTTCTTCAACTAATTCATTAACTGTTTTAATATTTTTTGTTGATAATATTTTACACATTTTGAAAAATGCAATTGCAGTTGCTTTAGCGTCATAATCAGCTCTATGATGTGAAGATTCATCAAATTCAACATCATATCTTTTAACAAGTGCTGATAAATTATGTCTTGATTCATTAGGACTAATTAATCTACTTAATTCAACCGTATCAATTAAGGTATTTTCAAATGCATCTAAATGATATTTTTTGATTGCACTATCAATGAAAGAAAGATCAAATGATGCATTATGGGCAACCAAAGGTAATTTATCATACCAAGAAATAAAATCACGAACTACTTCTTGTTCAGTTCTTTTTCCCTTAAGCATTTGACTAGTAATACCAGTTAATTCAGTTATTTTATCTGGTAATTCTCTATTTGGATCAATTAATTCAGAAAATGTATCAATAATTTCACCATTTTTAATTTTAACTGCCCCAATTTCAATTATTTGGTCTACTCCACCTGCATTAAATCCTGTTATCTTATCCTCTGACTCAGTAAGAGCACTAACAAAAATCACTGGGATATCCTTATTTAATTTGTTATCTTTTATTTTTTGACAAACTTCATATCCACTAAGTCCTGGCATATTTACGTCTAAAAGTATCATATCAGGTTTTTTTTCTTCAATAGATTCTAATGCTATTTCTCCATTTTTTGCAGTTCTTACTTTATAACCTGCTGCT
>CAZIUX010000083.1:3669-3952 GCA_964542795.1 uncultured Muribaculaceae bacterium | reverse complement strand
TTCTTTTGCTAGCTTAGTAGCTTCTTCAAGAGTCATTTGAGTTGAAAAATCAATTCCTGTAACTTCTTTAATTCCATCTACCATTTTTAATCTTTTAAATGGTGGTTTCAATGAAATTTGTTGATCTCTAAACACAACATCATAAGTTCCTAATACATCATTCGCGGTGTTACTAACAATACCTTCTGTAATATTCATCATACCTTCAAGGTCACTATAAGCTTTATATAGTTCGATTGTTGTAAATTCAGGATTATGGTTTTTATCCATTCCTTCATTTCTA
>CAZIUX010000083.1:0-3659 GCA_964542795.1 uncultured Muribaculaceae bacterium | reverse complement strand
TAATTAATCTTTTAAGATTTAATTCTGGAGCAACTCTTAAATACATAGAAATATCTAAAGTATTATGATGAGTAATAAATGGTTTCGCAGTAGCACCACCTAAGATAGTTGAAAGAATTGGTGTTTCTACTTCTACATAACCTAAATTATCTAAATAATTTTGGATAGAACGAATAATTTTGGGTCTTGTAATAGCAATTCTTCTTGCATCTTCATTCATTATTAAATCAACATATCTTCTTCTATATCTTTCTTCAACATCGATTAAACCATGATATTTTTCTGGTAATGGTCTTAATGCTTTTACTAAATGAATAAACTTAGTCGCACGAACACTTAGTTCTCCCATATGAGTTCTCATTACAGTTCCCTCAACCGCGACAATATCACCAAGATCGGATTTATCAAACAAATCATATTCATTTTCTAGTACATTATCAATTTTGATATATACTTGAATTTGACCATATCGATCTTGCAAATGAAAAAAACCAGCTTTTCCTTTACCTCTTTTAGTCATTATTCTTCCAGCTATTTTAACTTCGTAATTAAGTTCATTTAATTCTTCGGTTGTTTTATCAAAAAATTTATCATTAATTTCTTTAGAATTTGAAGTAACATCATATTTAGAACCAAATGGATCAATTCCTAATTCTATTAAATTATTCTTTTTTTCTCTTCTTATTTGCTCTTGTTCTGTAAATTCTCGCATAAATAACACTTCCTTGTCTAGAATTATACTTAACAAGATACTAAAAAGCAAGAATTAGAAAAAATAAAAAAATGTAATAAATAATTACATTTTATTTAGTCTTGATTTAAATTCCTCAATAAGTGTTGATATATTAGTACAACTCATGAAACAATAAACTGCATCATCATGATTCAATAATTTGTCAATAGTGTCAAGACTAATCTCTTCCGAGTTAGGAATTTTATCAAGAAGTATTTTAGAAGATACATGAGGAAAATCTTTTTGAGATTCTCTATCACTATGAATATCCATTATATATGCTTTATCAGATTGTTTTAATGATTCAATAAAATCATTTTGTAATGCATAAGTTCTTGAATAAGTATTAGGTAAGAAAATTGAAATTACTTTCTTCCCAGGATATTTTTGTTTAGCGGCATTTATAGTGGCCAATATTTCTGTTGGATGATGAGCATAGTCATCAATAATAATTCTGTTTTTTATTACCACTACTTTAAATCTTCTCTTTGCACCTTGAAAATTCATTAAGCTTTTCTTAATTATTTCTTTATCTATATTATATAAAATACTTACAAGAATAGCCGCTAAGGAATTAAGAATCATATGTTTACCATACATTTTTAAATTATAATGATCAAAATATTCATTTTTATAATAAACATCAAATGAACATCCTTCTTCTCCTAAAACAACATTTTTTGCAACTAAGTCATTATTATTTTCAAATCCGTAAAAAAGTACTTTACTTTTAAATTTAATTTTTCGTGTGTTTTTATCATCACCACACGCAACTACATTTTTTGCTTTGCTAGCATATTTTTTAAATGTTTTTACTAAATCAGCTAAATCTTTATAACATTCAACATGATCAAGTTCAATATTGGTAATTACTGCTGTTGTTGGATAGTAAGCTAAAAAATGCTTATTAAATTCATCAGCTTCTAATACAAATACTTTATTTTGTTTGGATGCATAACCAGTTCCGTCTCCAACAAAGTAGTTACATCCAACACTGTGTTCCATAATGTCTGTAATTATTAAACTAGTTGTTGTTTTTCCATGTGTTCCACTTACTCCAATAGTATCGAATTGTTTTGTTAATTCACCCACTAATTGATTATATTCTTTTACTTCCAAGCCAAGATTTCTTACTCTAACTAATTCAGGATGATCATACTTTAAAGCTTTTGAATAAGTTACAATTGTGTTCTTATCTAAATCAAAGGGCTCATAATTAACTTTAATATTTCTTTTATTTAATCCTTCTTCGGTAAATTTACTTTCTTTGGAGTCATCATAACCAATCACTTCATTACCTAAATCGTGTAATATGCACGCAAGAGTACTCATACCAGCCCCCTTTATTCCTAAACAATAATATTTCATTTTTATCTCTCCTTTATATAAATATCATAATATTCATCATAAGTTAATTTTGATTCATACACTTTTGTTGCTAAAGAATTTCCTAAATATCTAATATGCCATGGTTCAAAAACATAACCGGTTATATAGGTTTTATCCTTAGGGTATCTAATAATAAAACCATATTTATGAGCATTAGCCGATAGCCAATTATACTCATCGGTGTTATCTTTAACAGTACGACCATTAGACCCAGATAAATCAATAGTTAGGCCAGTTTGATGTTCAGAAAAACCCGGTCTTGCTGAGAATGTATCCGCCACTTCTTTTCCATCTCGTGTAACATATTTGTTATACGTTGTAATTTGCCTTGTGTATGATCTATAAGCACTATAAATCCCAAAAGATATGCCATCTTTTTTTGCATCGCTAATCAATTCATCAACTTTTTCTTTTACTTCTCTTTTAATTTGCATTGATCCTGATAAAGAAACTAAATCACTGGGAACATAATCTTTCGGTAAATAATTATACTTATTAAGTAAGACATCAATCTCTTGGGGATCTTCTATTTCTTTGGATACTGAATAAAATTCATAGTCTAAACCAATATTAACATAAGTAACAATATTATTTATTTCATAATTATTGTTTTTGCTATATTCAATATATCTTGCTAAATTATTTTCATCAAAATTACTAACATCTAGCATTGATAAATCAATTTTATTGTTGTTAAGAATAATATTAATTGAATTTTCTTTAACTTTGGAATATATATTATTTATTTCATTACCATTATATTTTTTTTCTAATAATTTGTTTATTTCATCAATAAAATTATCTTTTTCGACGTATTTAATTATTAAATATTCATTTAAATATTTCCTATTGTATAAATCGTTAGATATAACAACATCCAATGTTTTAGAATATGGTTTTTCAATTACTAAATCATAATCATTATCTTTTTTTAGTATCTTATTTATCTTTTCGGAATAATATTTAACATCAGTATTTACTATTTCTTTTTTCTCCATAACAAAAAATAAATATAGAGAAATAAGTAAGATTATTGAAAATACTATTAATAATATTATCCAAATAAGATTTTTTTTCATATAATTTTCTTGATAAAAGAGTATTTACCAAAAATTGGTAAAAATTTATCTTTTCCTCTCAATACATTAAATATGCCAATTAAACTGAATAATAAGTAAAATGCTAGTACAGAAAATCTCAATATTGACGCTACCATAATACCAGTTTCATTAATTACAAATACTCCAGATGATCCTCCAATTTGAATCTTGTCAACAAATACATTGTTAACAACTAAGATGTTGACTAATGTTACAACAATATAAAATATAAGGGCTAATAGATTTAAAATCATCCCTTGTCCTATATGAAATTTTACATCCTTCTCATTACGATATGGACTTGCTAATCCAACGATCCATAAAATAAAAACATAAGATAATATTTTAAATATTTTAGTATCGATTATTCTTTTATTCATTTATATCACCTATAGTTTATTATACCCTATAATCGGCATAACTACTTAAAAAAATTA
>CAZIUX010000082.1:0-3992 GCA_964542795.1 uncultured Muribaculaceae bacterium | reverse complement strand
AACTGATTTCTGTTATAGTTCCTTGTTATAATGAACAAGAGGTATTACCCTTGTATTATGACGAGATGAACAAAATCATGGCTCAGATGAAAGCTGAACATGATGATATTGAGTTTGAGCTTTTGTTTATAAACGATGGTTCAAAGGATAAATCAGTTGAATTAGCTATACCAATATTAGATGTCTTATTTTCAATTATAAGGAGAAGATTAAAAGGACAGTCTTTTGCTACTCCTGATAAGAATCACATTCATCATCAATTATTAAAGATGAACTTAGGTAGTAGAAGAACGGTTTTAATTATATATTTGATTAACTTAATATTTGCATCAGTATCCATATTTTATGTTTTAGGTGATAGTAATATCGCGATGTTTATTTATATATTTTTAATGATTGTTTTAATTATATTTGTCATTAAAACCAACGTTATTATTGATCATACAAAGAAGAATGATAAAGATATCAAAAAGAAATAATTAATTATTAAAGTGTTATTTGCTTAAAAGCAAATAACACTTTTATTGTTTATTATATTTTGTTATACTAAATATAGGATGATAATATGAAAAAGAAAATTTTATTCATAATCATATCTGTTTTAATAGTTGTTTCATTTGCAATTGGTTTTTCTTATGCATATTTTTCTGTTAGAATAATTGGTAATGAAATAGCGGGTTCAAATCAAATGAATTCCAAATCATTGGTTATTGATTATGAAGGTTTAGATTATATATCTTTAGATAATGCGGAACCAGGAGATACTGAGTCATTTGTTTTTTCTGTAAAAAACGCTGGTAGTGTTGAACTTGAAGAATATGACATATATTTTTCTAACCTAATTAACACTTTTATTAATGATGAAATTGTTTATGAGGTTACTTGTAGTAGTAGTGATTATCTAGGATGTGATAGTAAAGCTTCCTCACCTATACCAGGGTCTGGATCATTAATGCATTCAGGATCATTAATAAGACCTAGAACAACACACACATATACAGTGGAGATTACTTTTATTGATACAGGTTTAAATCAAGATTATAATCAAGAAAAAGAGTTATATTTCACATTAACAGTTTCTGAATTATTTGAGTATCAAACATTAATTGCAAGATCTACCACTACTTCAACGGAATTATTTTGGGAATATTCTGCAAGTATTACTAATGTAACCTTTGAAAATGAAATAGATATTCCTGTTGGGGCCGTAGAGTCTTGGGATGTATCTAGTGATAGTGATGGAAGTGTAATGGCCTATGTAATAGATGATGGTTTAGGCACGAGCACATATAAATTATTTATTCAAACAGATGGAGATTTTATTTATGCTAATCCTAACAGTGCGGGTTTATTTCAAAGTTTTACGGTTTTAACTTCGATTAATAACATTGATTTGCTTGATACTTCTAAAGTAACAAAAACAAATGTAATGTTTGCTTATTCTAGTGCTTTAACTAGTCTTGATTTAAGTAACTTTGATGTATCAAAAGTGGTCAATATGAATGGAATGATGTATCACTGCAGCGGCTTAACTTCTTTGATTCTAGGTAATTTTAATTCTATCAGTGCTACAGATATGTCATCAATGTTTTCTTGGTGTAATAGTTTAATCACTTTAGACTTAAGTAATTTTGATACTTCAAATGTTATAAATATGTCATGTATGTTTTTTGAATGTAGCAAACTTAATAATATAAATTTAAGCACTTTTGATACATCAAATGTCACAGATATGCGAAGTATGTTTCATAATTGTGAAACAATGACAACAATTGATTTAAGCACTTTTGATACTTCAAATGTTACGGATATGAGTTCTTTATTTCAAGAGTGTTCAGGTCTTACCTCAGTTAATTTAACTGGTATAAATACGACAAAAGTAACTACTTTTTTGCAAATGTTCGCAATGTGTTCTGACTTAACTAGTTTAGACTTAAGTGATTTTGATTGTCCATTAGCAACTAATATGAATTATATGTTTTATGGGTGCACTAATTTAAACTCACTTACTTTTGATAATTTTAATACGACAAGTTTAATTACAATGGAGGGAATGTTCGCAATGTGTTCTACCTTAACCAGTTTAGATTTAAGTTCTTTTAATACTAGCAATGTAACAAACATGGCTAGTTCATTTCAACAATGTACAAATCTTGCTTCAATCAATTTAAGTAGTTTTAACACTGCTAATGTTACAACAATGTATCAAATGTTTGCACTATGTCCTTATTTAACCAGCCTAGATTTAGGATCTTTTAATACAAGTAAAGTAACAAATATGAGTGCAATGTTTTATGGTTGCACCAGACTAAATTATTTAAATTTTAAAGCCGCTGATTTTACTACTGTTACACAATATTCTTCATATTTTTACAATATCACTTCTGGAATTACTGTAATAGTTAAAGATACTAATGCACAAACATGGATAACTAATAGATTAAGTAATTCCGGAAAAACAGGCACAGTAACAATCTATGTTCCATAGGAGATATGAATAATGCAAATCAATTTCAGATAATAGAGAAATTAAAGGAAAGAAATCAAATAATAGATCAACCTATAATTAATCATCCTAAATCTGAATGGAAGAATAAAAGATATATTATAGACTTAAGAAAACATTTATTATATAATTAAACTAGGTGGACGTGTGAAAAATAATAAACTGCAAATTATTTTATTAATAGTTACTATCGCAGCATTTGTGTCTGGTTTTTCTTATGCATATTTTTCTACCGTGGTATTAGGTAACGATGCAGCTAGCTCTCATTTATCAAAGCTGGGCACTCTTCAATTAACTTATAATGGAAATGATTATATAGATTTAACTAGTGCAATACCTGGAGATAAAGATTCTATGCAATTTATTATTACAAATACTGGAACTTTACCAGTAAGTAATTATGAAGTCAATTTGTCTAGGGTAATAAATAGTTTTTCTAATAATGAAATAATTTATGATATCGAATGTGAATCAAGTGATGAATTATCTTGTAATGGGAAAACTGCCTCACCATTTCCTAAGGCTTCTCAAACAGTTATAGTTCAGACAGCAATCGCACCAGGAACAACACATACCTACACATTAAATGTTGAATTTATTGATACAGGTTTAGTTCAAGATTATAATAGAGGAAGTAAACTATCTTTTAAAATTGAAATAAATGAATTACTTCAATTAGATTTTTTAATTGCTTCTTTGGACAATATGACTAATTATAGTGGTGAATCATCTGGTGGGGGAGGACCGATGGCATTTAATAAAACTGATGAGTATATAACCGCCAATTTATTTAACAATGATAAACCAAATAACAATTTTATGCCTTTGGCATCATCCAACCCATATCCCAATATTTCTTTTGATGAAAGATTTTTTTGGGGATATAGATTTAGTATAACTTCAATAACTTTTGAAAATACAATAAATATTCCTGCTCAGGCATTTGAGTATTGGGATGTGTCAGAATCACAAAATGGAAGCATTATGGCATATATAATTGAAAATGAAGAGGGATATGAAGAAGAAACATTCTATGATTTATATATTCAAAGTAATGGAATAATTTATGCTAATATCAATAGTTCTTCTTTATTTAATTTTTTTGTATATTTATATGAAATTAATAATATAGAGTTGTTAAATACAAAATATGTAACTGATATGTCATTTATGTTTAATAATACGGGACTTCAAGAACTAGATTTAAGTTCATTTGATACAAGTAATGTTACTAATATGAGGTGGATGTTTGGGAGGAACAATAATTTAAAAGTTATAAATTTAAGTTCATTTGATACCTCACTTGTGAATAATATGTCAAACATGTTTACGGATTGTGATGATTTAGTAACCTTAGATTTAAGTTCGTTTAGTGCAGATTCATTAATTACTGCTCAAGAAATGTTTATGGGATGTGTAGATTTAGTAACTCTAGATTTAAGTAATTTCGATATCAACATAGATGACGAATTAACAATTGTTAGAG
>CAZIUX010000081.1:0-4055 GCA_964542795.1 uncultured Muribaculaceae bacterium | reverse complement strand
GTTGACGGCGGTATGGGAGCAAAATAAAAAAATGCTTTAAAAGAAGTAGAAAAATCTACTTCTTATTTTTTGACTAAATTTATTCATATTTTTCATATAAATTTTTATAAAAATCATTTTTCTTAAATAACTCTTTATGAGTTCCTTCACCTACTATTTTACCTTCATCAATAACAAATATTTTATCAGCGTCAATGATCGTTGATAAACGATGAGCAATAATTAACACAGTTTTTTCTCCCTTAATATTATTAATAACTTGTTTTATTTCATTTTGAGTTTTATTATCAAGCGCTGATGTTGCTTCATCAAATAATATTATTTCACTTTTCTTTAAAAGTGCTCTTGCTATAGATAATCTTTGTTTTTGACCACCAGAAAGCATAACTCCATTCTCACCAATAATCGTGTCATACTTATCTGGTAAACTTTCAATGAATTCATCAATACAGGATTCTTTACACACTTCTTTTATTTCTTCTAAAGAAGCATCACCCTTAACTATTTTTAAATTATCCATTATAGAAAAATTAAATAAATAAGGGTTTTGAGTAATCAACGCTATATTATTTCTTATTGAATTTTTATTTAATGTATTTATATCATAACCGTCAAGAAACAACATATTATCTTCAACATTATATAATTTGTTAACCAAACTAAATATTGTAGATTTACCAGACCCTGTTTTACCAACAAAGGCGACAATTTGATTTGGCTTAACTTTAAATGAAACATCTTCTAAAGTTTTTTTATCTTTATAAGCAAAACTTAAATTTTTGAATTCAAGATGTCCTTCTAATTTTTCTAAATCAATATTTCCATATTTTTCTCTTTTGAATTTATCTCCTTCTAGAATTTCATATACTCTTTCAAAAGATAAATTGAATTCTTTTAATGATTCAGCAATTCTAATTGATCCATTTAATAAATCTTGTATTCTATCCTTATACATATAAATAATAATAAAACTCGGTATTGCAATTAAATTTTTATTTATTAAGTATACTCCAATAATGATTAAAAATAATTGATAAAAATCTTTTACTGTACCAGATATCCATTGATAAATATAATTAATCTTATTCATTTCGAAGGACTTATTCATTGAGTTAACTAGTTCTTCTTTTGATTTTGCTAGTATTCTAGAATCAGCATTTAATACTTTAATATCTCGTATTCCTCTAACAGATTCCCCAATTAAAGATGTTACTTTTTCATCAATTTTTCTTCTTTCTTTATTAATTGCATATCTTTTATTGATTGATTTTTTATCAATTATAAAAATAACAGTCACAGATATTATTATATAAATGAACAAAATTTTATTAATTACAAAAATAGTGATTAATATACCAAAATTTACAATGAAGTCAAAAACAATTCTTTCCATTTGATCTAGTACATTTGGAATATTTCCTGCATCTTTAGTAATTCTATCAATAAATACACCAGAAGAATTATTATCTATTTCAAATGTTTCTAGAGTCAAAGCTTTTTTTAAGATATCTATTCTTAAATTATTGCATGTATTGTGATATAGAATAGCATAACTTTTAGTACAAACTATACTTAAAGCATTTCTTATCGTTTCTAAAACGAAAATTATTAATGCATATAGAATTAAACTCTTAAAATCTTTATTTGTTAAATCAATTATTATTTTAGCGCTTAAAATAGGAAAAATTAATCCAATCATTGATAGAAAAAACATACCAGTAACATCAATAATTATTTCTTTTCTATGGTCTTTTGCATACGGCCATAATTTTTTCATATTGGATAATGATATTAGAAATTTTTTCATGATTTCCTTCTTTCATATTTTCTTAATAATTATAACATATATAAGATAAAATTAAAGCAGTTTTATTTTATTCCTTTATTTACATATTTTTTACTACTTTTCTTGAGTTTAAAATTTTATAGTGCTAAAATTAATATAGAGGTGAAACAATGAATAATGATTTATTGCATAATGAACTTTCAGATGATCAAATGAATGATGTCATGGGTGGTAATCCTGCTCATGGTGCAGTTGAAGAAAGCATAAAAAGATTAGAACAAATTAAACAAGATCTTAAAAATAGACAAGCTACTCAAGATATTACTGTGGAAGAACCCGTTTTAGATCCCAAAGAATTAACTGAAGATGAAATGTTAGAAGTAAGAGCCGGGGTTCCTAAAAGATAATAAAAAAGAAAAGTAATTATGCTTTTCTTTTTTTATGGTTAACTTTTATGATTGATAAAATGATTTTAAAAGTTCTAGAGTAACATCCGAATCACTTAATGTTTTGTTTAGTATTATCTTTGGTATCAGATTCAATATTCTTTAATTTTATGCTTTTTAAGCCGTATTTTGCTATAAAAACAGCTGCTCCGATAGATAAAAAGTTTGCGACAGGATTAGTACCTTTAATCAATTGTTCTAAACCTTTCCAAGAAGTAAGAGAACTTAATCTTTCTTGAATTTGATTATTTAAATCTTCATCAATAAGAATATGTGACGCTACTGAACCCAATATACATAGACCCGCAATGAATCCTGCTCTATTCTTAGCCTGTTTAAGTTCATCTTTTATATCCATTCGTTCATAAAATCTAGCATGTACTTTAAATCTTCTACCCAAATTCATTTCTACAATAAGTTTTTCTTTTGGTTCTATATCTCCATGTTTTACTAAGACTTCCTTCTTTTTTTCTTCAAGTGGTTCCTGTGCCCTTGTAGTATCAGAAAAATTCAGTTCTATAAAATCAAATTTCCATGTTATTTTATCTTCTGCTACTTTTGAAAATCTTAACTGTTCTTCATAAGAAACATCAGGAAAATATTGTATAGTTTCCTCAACAAATTCATAACCATATCCATTTTTTTTAGGTATATTGTAAGAAACATAGGTTTTTCTTTTATCTTGTAATAATCCAACATAACCATTTACATCTACACCATAATTATTTTCTTTATTTAGAGGAAAATTCAAATAATCGAACGATTTTGACGATTCTATTTTTCCACAATACTTTTCTTGATCATAACTATATCTAATCACTGCATCAGGATTTAATTCTTGTAACTGATAAGCAAATTTAACAGTGTCTGAGTGGGACATAAAAAAGTTTAAAAATTGAAATTTTAATTCTTCTTTTGCCGTGTTATTATTTTCATTATTATATTCTTCTAGAGAAATAATAATCTTATCTTTAAATATATTTGAGAAATTGCCTTGAGGCAAGTTTAGTTTTTCTATTGGTTCTGAGCAAGAAATTCTTATGTCATTGGCTCTTTCATATTTATCTATCCAATAAACACATATGTTCACCCTAGGGTTAAGTCTTTTAAGCTCAAAAACAAAATCTTTTATATAAAAAATATCATTATTTGTTACTACATATATTTCCACAGTACCACCCCTTCAATTAATTAGGATATTTCTTTTGAAATTGATATTCTTCTATATCAATTTGATGATGTTTTGGATCATATTCCGCCAGTTTACTATACAATCTCATGAATAAAGTATTATATGGAGCATACCTACTTCCACTATTTCTAATTCTTACTTTGTATGAATGGTAATCTGTTATAAATTCTTCTATACCTCTTTCGAATGAAATAGCATATGATTCATCACATTCACTTATTTTTAAAACACAACCATCGTCATAAAAATGATCGTCACAATGCCATTCTATAACTCCTTTTTTAAATAATCTTTGAGAGGTTAAGCTTTGATCAGTTTTTAATTGTTCGTTCCATCTTTCTTTTTCTCTATATAAAACATCTAATTCTTGATTACTTGAACAAGAATCTAGTTCGTATTGATGAACTTTAAAAACGCGATGATTTTTTACATCTTCATATAATTCTTTAAATAAAGAATATAAATAATAGTTTTCTTTAGTTATTTTAAGTGGTTGTGGCTTAGTTATATATGGATGATTACCTTCATCAATATATTTAAAATAAAGATCAGATCCACCCAAATAACTAATTTCAAATTTGCCTTCATCAGTTTTTATAATAAAGCTATAATTTCCTTCGCTTGTTCTCTT
>CAZIUX010000080.1:2228-4122 GCA_964542795.1 uncultured Muribaculaceae bacterium | reverse complement strand
TTGCTAAAAAATATCATGAAAATGAAGTTGTAATAGATGCTATCGCATCTCATCATGGAAATGTTGAACCTAAATCAATTATTGCAGTCTTAGTTCAAATTGCTGATACATTATCAGCATCAAGACCGGGTGCAAGAAATGATTCAATGGAAAACTATGTTAAACGTCTAGAACAATTAGAAGAAATTGGTAATTCATTTCCAGGTGTTGAAAAAACATTTGCAATGCAAGCTGGAAGAGAAGTTAGAGTTATGGTTAAACCTGAAGATGTTGATGACTTAACAAGTTACAAAATTGCTCGAGATATAAAAGAAAAAATCGAAAGTGAACTTCAATATCCTGGCACAATTAAAATAACTGTAATAAGAGAAACCAGAGCTCAAGAAGAAGCTAAGTAAAACTGTGAAAACAGTTTTTTCTTTTATTATTAATAATTTATGATATGATTTATTTAAGGTAATGATATGAGAAAAAGAAATGATCCATTAAAAATATATCGAACAAAAAAGAAAAAAAATTACAAATTTTATTATTTTATTGTAATAATTCTTTTTGCTTTGGTATCTTTATATTTTTATTTTAATAAGAATAATGAAGAAAATAAGAATAATCAAAAGACAATTTATTATCTTGAAGCTCCAAACATGATTGATAAAATAATTTCATTAGCGCCTAATCAAAAATTGGAGTTAATTGTAAGTATTCACAAAAATAATTTGTCTTCTTCTAAGGCTATTTTAAATTACTTAATTAATGAAGATGATAAATATATAAGTGGTAATAAAAACATTGTAGATATTAAATATTCTAGTAAATTTAGTCAACCAGTATTTAACTTAGTAAATAAACAAAGTATAAATATAAAGTTATTTATTGAAAATTTAACCAAAGATGTTCAAAAAATCAAACTAGATGTAAGAAAATATAATAATGGAGATATATCAAATATTACGGAAATTAATTATGAAGGGGATTTTAAATTAGAAGCAAGGATTAATGGAAGAAAGGTTAATGAATTTCCTAAATCAAATAGTTATAATCCTGATTTAATTTGTTATAGTGATAATGAATTAATAAGTGTTAAGAGTAGTGTTATTTTTAATGAGAACATTAATAAATGGTCAGTTTCAATCGATAATATTGCTTATCCAAATACAATTTGTTATGTTGATTTTATAACAATACCAAAATAAAAAAAACTAGATTTCTAGTTTTTATTTTCTTCAATTTCCATTATTATTGGCATTATTATTGGTCTTCGACCAGTTAACTCATTAATATATGGATTTAGTTCTAAAATTATTTGATTTTTTAAATCAGTATTATTGTAATTACCATTTTGCAAATACTTATTAATAATAGTTTCAATTTTATTTTCAATCTTTTGAATTAATTCGATATTCTCATTAACTAAAATAAATCCTCTTGTTGTAACATTTGGTTTTATTAAGATTTTTTTCTTAACGGGGTCTAAATTAATAATTGATACTAATATACCATCTCTGCTCATTAAATTACGATCTCGGATAATTATATTACCAACATCACCAATTCTTGAACCATCTACATAGATGTCTCCTGCTTGAACATGGCCGTTTTTATATGCTTTTCCATCTTTAAGAGATAGGACATCACCATTTTGCATGATAAAGATATTATCTTTATTTACATCACATTCTTTAGCAATATCTGCATGGCTCTTCAACATACGATATTCTCCATGAACAGGCATGAAATATTCTGGTTTAAATAGTCTTAAAAGAAGTTTTAATTCTTCGATTTTTCCATGACCAGATGTATGAACATCAGATAATTCTGAATTAGTTAATACTTTTACACCTTTTAAATATAATTTATTAATAATTCTATTAATGCTTGATGAATTACCTGGAAT
>CAZIUX010000080.1:0-2218 GCA_964542795.1 uncultured Muribaculaceae bacterium | reverse complement strand
TATTTTCTTAACAATTTTTCTTTGGTCTTTTTCAGGTAGCAAAGATATTTGTTTGTGAGTTCCATTAGCAATTCTTGATAAAGCTGCAAGTGGTTCTCCTTGGCTACCAGTACATAAAATACATATTTCATCTTTTTTTAAATTTTTTGCTTCGTTAGCATTAATAATTGTTGTTTTATCGGTTAATAGACCACTTTCATAAGCTATATCAATGGTCATTTCCATACTTCTTCCGAAAACTAACACCTTACGATTGTTATTCTTACATGTTTCAATAATGTGCTTAACACGAAATAAATTAGAAGCAAATGTGGCTATAATAATTCTACCTAAATGTTTAGAAAATATATCTCCAAGTGCTTCATCAACAATACTTTCACTTTTTGAATGACCTTCAACTAGAGCATTAGTGCTATCACTTAATAACAGTTTTACTCCTTGATCACCAAGTTTAGCCATTTTATGTATGTCAGCCATTGGTCCTATTGGTGTTAAATCAAATTTAAAGTCACCAGTTGTAACAATAATTCCATTTGGTGAGTGGAAGACAATACAATAACTATCAGGTATTGAGTGGGTAGTATTAATAAATTCTATTTTAAAATATTTACTTTCAATAACTGTATCTTTATCATAAACTTCAATCTTATCGTATTTCATATTACGATCTTCTAGTTTATGACGAATAATTGCCGCGGCAATATTCGGAGCATAAATAATCGGTAAATCAATTGCTTGTAACAAGAATGATATACCTCCGATGTGGTCTTCATGACCATGAGTAATAATTAGGCCTTTAATTTTGTTTTTATTTTGTATTAAATAAGTAACATCTTGAATTACATAATCAATACCGTGAAGACTATTTTCGGGAAACATTACTCCTGCATCCACAATAAAAATTTCGTCTTCATGACTAATAACATACATATTTTTACCAACTTCGCCAAGGCCACCCAAAGCAAAAACGTTGGTTATTTTTTCGTTTTTCATAAATTTTCCTTTCAAACAATAAAGTTATTTGACTTTGTAATTATACAATCTTTTTTGCTAAATGTCTAGTAGATATATGATATAATATAAACAATGAAAGAAGTGATAATTTTGCAAAATAAAGGATTTACCTTAGTTGAACTGTTAATTGTAATAGTTATTCTAGGATTGTTAACCGTATTAGTATCAACAACTTTTTTAGATGGATCAAATAAATTACAAGGACAACTTGATGAAGTAATGATTAAGAATTTGCAAGATGCATTAAAGATTTATGCAATAGAAAATAAAATTAAAGATTGTAATAATTGTTCTGTTTCAAGTCTAAATACAAACTGTGTAGCGCCTGGAACTGAAGCTGTTGAAAGAAGTGCTTGTCGTGCTTACGGAGTAACTGTTACACTAGATACATTAAAACAGGGAAAATACTTTGAGGATGTAACTAGACATTGTCATAAGCTAGATGCAAGTAAAAATAAAATTGCTGATACGATGATAAATCTTTTTGTTTATAGATACAAAACAGATTATATATATGAACTTAATGGAATAACCTGCAAAAAATAGAAAATTGGTGATGTAATGGGTATCTTTGATCTTTTTAAAAAGAAAATTAAAAAAGAAAATAATCCTGATTTGGAAAAATATACAGAGGGTTTAGAAAAAACTCGAAATAATTTTGTTTCTAAACTTAATTTACTTGGAATAAAATATACTAAGGTAAATGAAGAATATTTTGAAGAATTAGAACAAATTTTAATTATGGCCGATATTGGAGTTAATATGGTCATGAATTTCATGGAAAAACTTAGAAAAAGAATTAAAGAAGAAAATATTCTTGATACAAAGTATTTAAATGAAGTTATAGTAGATGAATTATTAATAATATATGTTGATAATTCTTCTTTAAGTGACAAAATAAATTTTAGTAATGATGGTCCAACAGTAATTTTATTTGTTGGAGTTAATGGAGTAGGAAAAACAACTACTATTGGTAAAATTGCCTATAAATATGTTAATGAAGGAAAAAAAGTTATGTTAATCGCGGGAGATACCTTTAGAGCAGGTGCGGTTCCACAACTTGAAGAATGGTCTAAGAAAACCGGCTCATTATTCTATGGTGAAGAAGGCAAAGACCCAGCTGGTGTTGTTTATGATGGATTAATAAAAGCTAAAGAAAACAAAGTGGATTTAGTTTTAATTGACACCGCTGGAAGACTACAAA
>CAZIUX010000079.1:0-4145 GCA_964542795.1 uncultured Muribaculaceae bacterium | reverse complement strand
TGGAGCCTTAACTCCACACGTATGCGAAATTAAAACTTAAAGATTTGATTAAATCTTTCTGATAAATAAATTATACATAATATTTTATAAATTTTCAATGAAATATTTTATATTTTTAATATTTATGATAAAATGTATTTATATAAAATAAGAGGAGGGAAAGTTATGGATCAAGAAAATTTAAAAATCAAAGATAAGAAAGGCGTTAGTCTAATTGTTATAATAATACTTATAGTAGTAGCAGTAATTATTACAACAGTAGTGTTGGTTATAAAAAATAATTCACAAAAATCAAATTTACCCAATCAGGAAGCAAATAATAATATTCAAACAAATCATAACAAATTGCTTTTAATTAATTCTAATTCTTCAAATGCTTCAAAGTCTAAACTGGCATTCATATATACTTATCACAATATTGGAAATACTGTAATTACAGTAGACTATAACAACTTGTTAAATCAAAGCATTGATATAAGTGGAACAGAAATAAAAAATGATTTGATGCAAATAAGCAAATATAGAAAAGATTACATGGAATTAGATATTAATATTGAAAACATAAACTACATAATAGAATGGGAAGCATCTCCAAGTAATAATAGGGAAATATTAAAAAATAACAGATGGGTACTAAAAGAAGGAAATATTGATAATGCTTATGAATTATATTATGTTTTTAATAGTTCTTCAAATGATTGTTTGTGTTTTAATATTTTTGATAGTTCTTTGGAAGATGCTAAAGAATTAATGAATAATGCAATGAAAATATTTAATATATATTATTTGGCGAACGAAGATGATTTTATAAACGCTAAAGATGTGAATGGAAATATAGTATCTCTTAAAGATTATAATTTTTTTAATGATGTAATTATCCAAAAATTAAATAAAGAAGGTTTAACTTTAGCAAGTAGTCTATATATAACTAATTATCAACATAATGCATTGGAAATAGAAATTCCTTATTTAGAGGAAACAATATCATATAAATTAAAAGCAGAATATGGTAAATATATTGGATCTTATGAAATAGAAAATACCTTTGATTTAAATGGGGCAACCATTCAAATGATACAAGCTTATGGAGATGGATCAAAAAATTTTTATATAACAACTAATGGTAAATATTACGCAATAAATGAAGAATTGCCATACGATTTTGAAGACAAGACAAAAGAGAATCACCAAAAATTATTTATAGAGAATTTTAATTAAGGAGAAATATATGACAAGTAGAAAGAAAATAATTATAGGTAGTAGCTTATTAGCGGCTGTAATAATTATAGCAGCAATTATAATACTAATGGTACAAAAAAACTCAAAACCATTAGATGATAATAAAAATAATTTTGATGCAGAAAATAGTACAATAGAAAGTGAAACAAGTAAAAATAATACAGAACAAGTAAAAGAAAAAGAATTTAAGGTTTTGGAAACAACAATACATACACCAAAAATAAAACTAAAAGGAATAGATAATTCAGAAATAGTTAATATACCAAACAAAAATGATTATGATTTTTATGTAGTAGTAGTTAGTGCAGTAATAGCCTATGATAATGATTACTATGAATTTGATTGGAATAATAATAAAGTAATTAGTGGATTAAATGAAAATGAATATTATGTAAAAAAACATATTACATATTTAACTGATGAAGAAAAAGAAAAGTATAATTGCGACCAAAAGCAAGGATTAAACAAAGTATTGTATGTAATTGAATATGCCATAAAAAAAGGTACAACACCTAATGTTAAATTGATAGAAAATAAGCAAATAGAGATAATGAACATAACAGATATTAATTTTACGGGTAAAATAGTAGAAAGTGGTGTAGCTCGTCTATGGGATACTATGAAAATAAAAGATGAATATGGAACTGAACACTATTTAATAGCAATATCCAACTCTAATTATTATAATAATTGGGGATATGTAGCAAAGGATGTTAATAGTAATGGATATGCATATAGCACATATTCATTTGATTTGGTTCAAGTAGGAGATTGTGAAAATGTTCCTACAGATTTATCTGAAGTTTTAAAATTTTATTGGAATTTAGAAAATACTAAATTTAATATATCATATGGTAATTTTAAATATGCAAGTTTTGGTAGTGCACCTAGCAATAATATAGTAACAATAAGAAATAGTACTTCAACAAAAGATATTACTAAATTAACAAGAGATAATAATATATTTAAAAATATTACAATAGATTTTATAACTAAAGGTGTAAATACAGAGCCATTTAATAATAAGAATTCTTTAAAAATTAAACTTTCTGATATAGTATTAACAATGGATGATATTTACTGGCAATAAAGCTATATTATCATTCTAAAAACCCAAAGAAAAATTTTATAAAAATGTGCTAAATTTGTAAAATTATATGGCAAAATATATTTGTATAAAGTAAGAGGAGGAAATAAATATGAATCAAGATAATTTAAATATCAAAGATAAGAAAGGAGTTAGTCTAATTGTTATAATAATACTTATAGCAGTAGTAGTGGCAATTATTACAACAATAGTGTTGGTTGTAAAGAATAATTCAAAAGAATCAAATTTACCTAATCAGGAAGCAAATAATAATCAACAGCAAGTAGAAGATATTAAAAAGGATGAAAACAAAGTTAATACAATTAACGATGAACTGATATATACGTTTGAAGACCCAGGTTATAAAGTTGCTTTTGATTATCCAAATATGCAGGTAATTGAAAAAAATACATCAAGAGTGTTTAGAAAAACAGCAAGATACATTATTGTTTATTCTAGAGATGAAGGCGAAACAGCTTTAAGTGATATACCTAATAAACTACAAGAAGATTTTACCTATGCTACTTCGACATATATTACATTGGGCAAAGCAAGAGGATTCAATATTGATAATAAAAAAGAGCTAGTTATTAATGGAACAAACGTGTTGCAAATAGAGGGTCTTGTAGATGTTTATGATGATTATACGAACAAAAGCTCTACATTGCCTATGGTTGGCTATACTTTTTATAAAAACGGAATTAGTTGCGAACTAATTGGAATCGTTACAGACGAAGATGATGGCACCTATTATAAAGAGATGTCTAAATACATCTCAGCAATGATAAATACATTAAGAGATGATAGATAATAAAGTCAAGTATTAATAGAACTAAATAAAATGAGAAAATTAATTTTCTCATTTTTATTAATTCTTTCAATATTCGGTTCACATCATATTTGCATTGTCTTTGCCTATCTTCTCTGGTAATAAATAATATTCTTTAATATTCATTATCATTTCATTAAGATTAGTAATTGTTTTTCTTAAAAATTTAACATCTTCAATATAGCCTAAATAGTTTGCTCTAACTACCATTTGATTTATGACATTACCAACTTTTCTTATAGAGTTAAGTGAGTCATAAAATTCCATTGGTGGTTTTTCTTTTGGTTTAAAATCTGTTATTAAAAATCTAATTAATGCAGAATTTGTTAATCCTGTTTTTTCTGCTTTCTTATCTAACATTTTCTTTTCATCTCTATTTAAATATATATTTAATTTTTCATTTCTTTCTCTCATAATTTTCATCCTTTCTTTTTTATATAGGGTTTGGGATTTTCCCAACCAGGAATTTGTGCGGGAGGACAAATTCAGTGCTGGCTATGACATTAAAACTATACTTGTCCTCCCACATCTTAAATATAGATTATTTCTTTTAATATAATTTCTTCTGCTATATTTTTATAATTATTCATTAATTGTACCCATTCAAGTTGATTTAATTCTTTACTTTTTTCAGATAGTTTTTCATCTGATTTTTTATAACTTTCCATTAGAAAATTAAATCTATTTTGTGCTTCAATACTTACTGAAACAAGATGATTTGTTAATTTATTTTGCATTAAAAGTGTAGTATAAAGTGGTTTATTATTAACTTTTAAATAGTTAAGTCTTAATCTACCATATCTATTTATTTTTCCATTTGTTATATTATTTAATTCTAAATTTGGTAATTCATAATCACCAATTCTTCTATATTCTATTTGCATATCTAATCATTTCCTTTCATAATCAATTGTTTTGGTTTAGTAGTATTATAAGTTACAACTCCATATTTTGCTTTAATATCTTCTTTTTTTATATAATACTTTTTAT
>CAZIUX010000078.1:358-4222 GCA_964542795.1 uncultured Muribaculaceae bacterium | reverse complement strand
AATTATTTGGATTATAGTCATATTTAATTTCGGTTATTAAGAAATTTCCTTCTTCATATAATGTACTTAAACCATCATCTTCATATAATTTATAAATATTATTATCCCCCGGGAAAACATGAATTTCTAGTTTTTCAGGATTTTTTGTTGAATTAAAACCGTTTTCATCTAAATCAGCCATGGGAATAATTGCTCCAGCTCTTGCAAATACTGGATAGTCTTCTTCTTTAAAGAATAAAACATATTTTTTATTACCAGGTACTTTTTTACCTGACTTAAATTCATACCAAGTTCCAGAAGGAATAAAAATTCTTTCAACTACTCTTTTCATTAAATCATCAACTACATTAGTAATTGGTGCGATAAATAGTTCACTTCCAAAAAAGTATTCATTTATATATGCAGGTTCATCATAAGTTTCTGGGAAACGATAGTATAGTGGTTGAATAAATGATAATCCGGTTTTGTGGTATTTATATGCTTCTGAATATAAATAAGGAATTAATTTATGTCTTAGCTGAGCATATTCTCTAACAATTGTTTCAATTTTAATTTCCCATGCCCATGGTTCTCTTTTATAATATTTTCCCTCTTTAGAAGATAATCTAAATATTGGAGAGAAAGTTCCTAGTTGAACATATCTTAAATATAATTCCCCGTCTTCAATACCGTCTTTATAACCACCGACATCATGACTCCACCAAGATAGACCAACATTTGAAGAATTTGAATTAAAATATGGTAGGAATTTAAGCATCTTCCAACTAACTAAAGTTTGTCCAGAGTATAAAACTGGGTAACGATGAGATGCAGTTAAACCATTTCTAGATAAAATCATTCCTCTTCTATTTTTACTTTGCTTATAATTAGTGAAATGATAATGATTTAAAGCTCTTAGAGATGTTAATAAATTCTTATTATAATAATCAATAAAGAAGAAATCTACACCTAATCTTTGTAATGGATCAATTATATTTTGAAAATAAGCATTTAAAAAATTAGTGTCATAGACATTGAACGCGATTGTTTTACCATTATTTTCTAGACCTGCAGTTTTTAAAAAATCTAAATAATGTTCTTCGTGATTCATTATACCTTGTGATGGATCTATTTTTAATCCTAAGAAAATATCTTTATCATGAATATTTTTTATTAATTCACTAGGATTAGAATAATGTTCTTTATTAAATGAAAATCCTGTAACTAAATTTTTTAGTTCTCCAACATTACGAATATGCCAGTCTTCACCAAGTAATAATACCGATAAAGGGATTTTATGATGATGAAAATCTGATATTAAATCATTTATTTTATTTGTACTATAAGGAATATTTCGATACCACCATACTCCAAGAGCATATCTTGGAATCATTGGTGGTTTGCCAGTTAACTGAAAATAATCTCTTAAACAAAATCCAAAATCTTTTTTGTAAAAGAAGACATACATATCCACTCTTTCATTAGGATTCTTAACCAATGAACCATTTTCATTAAATATCAATGATTTAGAATCATCAACTGATACAAATCCATCAGTTGAAAACAATCCTTTTAATAAAGGAATTTTTCCTGATACATCATCAAGAGACACTTCAGATCCATAAAGATTTCTTGCTTCAGGATGATTAATATACCAAACTTTATCTGTATTATTTAAAGTAATCTTTAAATTGTTTTCTTTAGCACCCTTAGTAAACATACTTGTTTCTTTTATATATTCAAGTCTAAAATATTTTGTTGAAACATTTAAAGAACGATTGTTTTGGTTAACTTGAATTAGTGGGACTTCAAAGTCTCTATTCCAGGCAAATTCAGTTGGACGATCTTCAAAAACTCCATCGTTATTATACTCTAAACGAATCAAGATATCGCTAAGCACAGTTATTCGATATTTATTACCTTTAAAAACTGCCGCATCTTTAGATTTAGCACATGAATAATCAATTTTAAAATGATTTTTTAAATCTGCCAACTCTTTCACCCACTTCAATATTCTATTCATATTTTATCATATTATATTAATTTATTACAACTAAATGTTATAATGGATTGGGTGAAAAATATGTTTATTAATAATTATGATAACAAAAGATATTATACCTTAAACAACTATTTCAAAGACATATTTAATGAAAAAGTATTTAAGGTGAGTTTGAACACTAATTTTAGTTGCCCAAATCGAGTTGGTAATCAAGGATGCATCTTCTGTTCTTCTAATTTTAGTGGTGATTTTGCCGGTAATAAAGAAGATAATTTAAAGACACAATTTGAAAGTGTCAAGAAAATGATGCATAAAAAATGGCCTGATGCTAAATATATAGCTTATTTTCAAGCTAATACAAACACTTATGCTCCTTTAAAAAAATTAAAAGAATGCTATGAAGAAGTGCTAACATATGAGAATGTAATTGGGTTAAGTATCGCGACAAGAAGTGACGCGATTAGTGAAGAAGTATTAGATTACTTAACTGAACTTAATAAAAGAACATTTTTAATAATTGAACTAGGTCTTCAATCAATGCATGATGAAACTCTAAAGTATATTAACAGAGGTCATGATTTAAAGAACTTTGATGAAATGGTAAAAAAACTAAATGAAAGAAATATTAAAGTTGTTGTTCATATTATTAATGGACTTAATAATGAAACTAAAGAAATGATGATTGAAACAGTTAAATATTTAAATAGTTTAAATATAAGTGGAATAAAAATTCATATGCTCCATGTATTAAAAGACACTAAGCTTAACGAAATATATAAAAAAGAACCATTTCATTTATTAACTAAAGATGAATATATCGATATTGTTATTAACCAACTAGAAAATTTAGATCCTAAAATTGTTGTTCATAGAATAACGGGAGATCCCAAATTAGATGATTTAGTTGAACCTCATTGGCTTGTTAAAAAATTCGTTGTTTTAAACGATATAGACAAAGAAATGAAAAAAAGGAATACTTATCAAGGAAAAAAACTTGACAAATAATTAATAATAGGTTATTATACCAAGACAAGAAGGGGGATTAGTTATGAAATATTTTAAATCTGATGCAGATGTTATTAAAAGAGATGAAGCAGTTATGTCCGTATTAAACATGACATTACCATTCTATCAAATGATAGTAGAAAGACTTACTGAAGAACAATTTAAAATACTATTTGATATAGCAACAGGCGAAATAAGTGAATTCAGTAGTTTTACTCCAATAAATGATGGAACTACCTCTCATAGAACAATTAATATTTTAAGAGATAGAAGAACTAATTTACGCGATACATTTAGAGCTGAAATTGGTCCTAAATTAGCTAAAGGTTATAATAATAGTTTAGACTTATTAGCTATTGCTTATAATGAATTATTAATGAATCAACCTAATAGCATGGATGCTCTAGAACGTAGTGAAATGTTAAATTATCATTATCAAGTTGTAGAAAATTATGGATTAAACAATCAAGTAATTCTTAAGAAATAATTAGTAAATATTAAAAAATACCATTTACTTTAACTACCGAGGGGGTTTAGTTAAATAAATGGTTTTTTTATTTTATATTAATTAACCATAATTAAAAAGAACTTCATCGCATATATTATGAAGCTCTTTTTGTAACTATAATTCAAATTGGGAATTATATAAATCAGAATAGAAACCTGATTTTTCCATTAATTCATCATGTGTTCCTTGTTCAATGATATTGCCGTCTTTCATTACTAAGATTAAATCGGCATTCTTAATTGTTGATAAACGATGAGCAATTATAAATGAGGTTTTTCCTTCTGTTAATTTATCCATTGCTTTTTGAACTAGGTCTTCTGTTCTTGTATCTACATTAGATGTTGCTTCATCCAAGATTAATAAAGGGGCA
>CAZIUX010000078.1:0-348 GCA_964542795.1 uncultured Muribaculaceae bacterium | reverse complement strand
TTCCTCTTGCAATTGTAAGTAATTGTTTTTGACCAGAAGAAATTCCCTCATGATCTAATATCTCAGAATCGTAACCATTTGGCAGCGTTCTAATAAAATGATCAAGACCGATATATTCACATATTTTATTTATATCCTCATCACTAGCATTAGTCCTATTATATTTAATATTTTCCTTAATAGTTCCTTCAAATAGCCATGTATCTTGTAAAACCATCGTAAATAGCTTGCTAATGTTTTCTCTTGTTAGATTATTTATTGACACTCCGTCAATTTTTATATCTCCGGAGCTTATTTCATAAAACTTCATAAGTAAATTTACCATTGTTGTCTTACCTGCTCCGGTTG
>CAZIUX010000077.1:0-4237 GCA_964542795.1 uncultured Muribaculaceae bacterium | reverse complement strand
AACTATGCCTAAATATTTTAATGAATTAGATAGACCAAATGATGTAGAAATACCACTAGTTGTTTCACTACCCGATCGTATGAAAGTAAAACTTGAATCATTTTTATCTGAAGACTTTATGATAAAATATTCAAAAGTTTTTGAAATTATAAAAGAAGTAGAAGTTTTATTGTGTATTATAAACACATCAAGTCTAAGTTTAAGAATCTCTAATTTAGAAAATTATTATAAGTATCCAGATCGTCTTGAGCAAGATAGTGTTTCACTTTTTGTTCCTCTACAAAGACTTAAGTGTTATAAGGCATTTTTGTATGGAACTCATTCCATTTTTACAAGAAATGACCTTGAAAAAAAATATTTCCAAGAATTTTATATCCCGGATATTTTAGACAAAAGAACTCCCGAGGAATTAATCCAATTTAAAAAAATACTTGATAACGAAACTATAATTACAAATAATCAAGAATTATATGAATATATACATTTTTATTATTGTGTACTAAATGAAATCATATGGCTGTGCCCCGAATATGAAGAAATATGGAAAGAGAAAGAACATATTTTAGAATGTGCTATTGATTCTTTAAAACCAGTTCTTTATTTTGCTAAAGAAATTGTTAATGATCAAATTATTGGATATTATCCATTGCTTTCAATTGTATTTAAAAATAATCCGTCATATGCTTATGCATGTCCAAGAAAATATCCAAAAAACATTAAGATGGATAATGATTGGTATATAACTCCTTATGGAGATTTATTCAATAATGGTGGTCACTATAATTTGGGTAGTACAGGTAATGCAAAATCTTTATTCGAAAATGGTTTGTATTATCATGGTAATCTGCAAGGATTTAATGACTGGTTAATAATAGTAAAAAAAAGATATGTTGATAACAAATGTCAAGGACATACAGACTATATAGATTATGTTAGAAGATATAGAGTATTTGGAGATTGTGGGTCTGATTCAGGGTTTGCTCATTTATTTATTCCTTATGAATATATTGCTGATAAAAACATTGATAAAAAAATAGAAGTATTTGATCCTATAATGGAACACACAACAGAGAGAATATATACGAAATCAGTTTATCGTGCAGTCTTAGGTACCTATAGTACTGAAATGGCTTATTATAGCTTCTATGAAGAGTTAGGTAATTATACAAAAAAACCACTTGAAGAATTAAAAAAAATTAGTAAGTTGATTAAAAATAATAAAGAAGAAGCTATTAGATTAATTGGATTTCATAGAATTGAAGATAATACATCAAAGACAATTACTACATCTAGATTTTTAGAAATAGAAAACTTAAATGAATATTTAGAAAAGGGATGGAATATTTGCTATGTACCACCTATAATAATAAGTAGAGAAGAAGGTACTTTGATTGACCAAAGCCAAGAAATGAGTTTGATTCAAAATAGATATATTGAAAACTATATAGAAGAATATGAAAGATCAAGAGGATTAACTCATGGTAGAATCTATATTAAGAGTTCAATAAACTAATTGCATTTTTTGTTATATCGTACTATAATACAAAACTAAATAAGGGGGAAATATGAATACAATAAGTAAATTAATTAAAGACATTAAAAATGGAACAAGTCATTCTGTTGATTATTTGCTTAAACAATCAGCTACCGAAACTATATCTAAAAGGGGAATTCAAATAAGGAAATTACTATCACCAATTTTAAGAAAGATATATGTTACTCAATCAAAATATAAATTAGTTGAGCCTTCAAGAATTGAACTTCCAAAAACAGAAGTCGGAAAAATATTTGTTCTAAATCATCGTCAAGCCGATGATATAGTTCTTGGAGTTTCGGCTATTGGTGAAAGTGGTTATTTAGTTTTTGGAAATAAATATTTAGCATTAGATACTAAAAATGGATTAGGACTATGGGCACATGGAATGATCTTAACAGATCGAAATGATAAAGAAAATCGTAAGTCAACTTATGAAAAAATGAAATATGTAATAAAAAATGGTGGAAACATTATTTTATGGCCAGAAGGATATTGGAACCTTGCTGATAATGGACAAAAAGATGAAAGACATGGAGCAGATGATCATAATTCCGAAAACTGGTTAATTCAGGACATTAATGTAGGATGTGTAAAACTTGCTAAAGAAACCGGTGCGATAATTGTTCCAACAGTCTTACATTACGATGAAATAAATGGAAAAAAATGCTACGCAAAAATGTGTAAGCCTGTTTATGTTTTAGAAAATTCAGATATTTTTGAAAAAAAAGATGAAATAGTTGCATCTATGCAAGATCAATTATTCTATTTAATGGAGAAATATTCTACATATGAACGTGGGTATTTAGAAGAATTTGGACCACTGAAGGAACAATGGAAAAAACTTAAAAAAGAACTAGTAGCCGATTGTGATATAACGAGAATCAATTATAAATTAGATTTAAGTGATGAAAAATTAATAGGAAAATGTAAAGTAACACACCCAGTTACAACAAATGAAGAAGCATTTGCGCATCTAGAAGAATTAGAACCAAAAACAGAAAATGCATTTGTATACTCAAAAAGATTAACTGGTAGAAGACAATAACATTTCTTTATAAAAATAGTTAACTATAGTATAATTAATTTATGAATAGGTGATAGAAATGATGTATAATTTATTTATCCCTTTTTGTAGCTTAATATTGAGTTTATTTTTAATAGTGCTCTATATCTCTAAAGTAAGTAAACAAACTGAAGAAAATGTTTATTATTTTGGAATGATTATAGACACTTTTTTAATGACTGTTTTTTGCATAGTGGCTATATACTTTTTATATGTTGATGTTAATCATAAGTTTCATCCCTTAATCAAGTTTGCAAATAGGGTAGAAATATTCTTTATCTTTAACTTTTTTTCAAATTTATTAATGTATACTTTATTTATTTCAGAAAGTAAAATAAATAATTCAACAGTTATTTATAGGGTTCTTAATCTATTGATGCTTATTACAACATTTGTAATACCTATCTCACTTGAAGTTACCAATGATTTGAATTATATAGTTACGAGAGGGCTTGGTGTTGATATAGTAACTTCCTTAGGTGGAATACTTTTAATCCTAACATTTTTTGTTGCAATTAAAAATAGGGCAAAACTAAAAGAAAAAATAATTCCTATAATTTTGTTATTAATTTTTATTGTTTTTGTTGTTATTTTAAGATCGATAAAACCTGAATTTATCTGCTTAGAATTCTTAGCAACATTCGCTACCTTAATTATGTTTCATACAATCGAAAATCCCGATATTAAATTAATTTATAATTTAAATATTGCTAAAAGAGAAGCTGAAAAAGCTAATATTGCTAAAAGTGATTTCTTATCAAGTATGTCACATGAAATACGAACTCCATTAAACGCGATTGTGGGTTTAAGTGAAGATATTGCTAATAATGAATCTCTACCACGCGATATAAAAGAAGACGCAGGAGATATTTTAAATGCTTCTAATACATTATTAGAAATAGTTGGGAATATAATTGACATTAGTAAAATAGAAAGTCAAAAAGTAGAAATTATTAACATTCCATATAATATTCAATATGAATTTGAAACACTTATAAGAATAAATAAATCTCGTTTAGGAGATAAAATAATAAGTATTAATTCATACTATGCTGATGATTTACCATATATACTAATGGGAGATAAGCCACACATCAAGCAAATATTCAACAATTTATTATCTAATTCAATAAAATATACTGATGAAGGTTCTATCAACATTAGCACAAAGTGTATTAACAAAGATGATACATGTATTCTCATGTTTAGCATTCAAGATACAGGTAGAGGTATTAAGCCAGAAGATATAAATAAGCTATTTAATAAATTTGAAAGACTAGATATTGAAAAGAATTAATGTTCAAAGTCAGTATGGAAAAGGTTCAATTTTCTTTGTTCAAATACCTCAAAAAATTGGGAAAATGACTAAACCAGAAGATCATGAATTATCACAAATAAAATTAGAAAAAACTAGTGAATTACCTAAATTAAATTATTCTAATAAAAGGGTTCTTATTGTCGATGATAATAGATTAAATATTAAAGTAGCTAGAAGATCACTTGAGCCTTTTAATTTTATTATTGATGAAGCTACAAATGGTGAAGAATGCATTAATAAATGTAAAAACAATAGATATGACTTAATTATGATGGATATAATGATGCCAATAATGAGTGGGGAAACTGCTTTAAAAATT
>CAZIUX010000076.1:2438-4318 GCA_964542795.1 uncultured Muribaculaceae bacterium | reverse complement strand
AAAAAAGTTTGCCTTTATACAAACTAATTTTATTATTATATTAAAAATATTAATTTTTATTCTTTATCTCTTCTATATGTTAAAGTTTTTCCATTAAAAAATGAATAATCTACTTCTTCTTGATGAAATGAATTCATAATTGATTTTCTTTGATTAGACGTTTTTTTATAATCTTGGGCTAAAATCTTTTTCATTTTAAGGTTATCCATTATTTCTTTACCTAATAGTTGAAAACAGGTTGATATTGGATTATTTAGTGTTTCTTTTCTTTGAGTGTCATTATATGAGGTGATTCTATCAAATTTACTAGTTTTTAAAAAACAATCAGCAGACTTAAAAGCTTCAGTAATGCTGTTTAGTAGAGGTTCTTCATACAAAGATTGTTGTCTATTTTTTATTATCTCATGAAGTGACAAGAAAATTTCTCTTAATTTTTCTTTTTCTTCACTAGATAAATTGGGATTTTTCATTCTTCTTTTAAGGTTTGAAAGTTCACTTAACATAAATCTTACAAAAAATGAACGATTATTTTTATTAACATATAATAATACTTCACTAAATAATAAATCACCATGATTAAAGCTTTTTTTGCTTTGGACATATTTAAAATATGTTTCCATATACTGCTTTGCATCTGGATTAGAGCAAATTAAATAATTAGATATATCCATACCTCTTTTAGTTAATACCTCTTCTTCATATTCAATAAATGTTTCATAACGAAGAATTCCATTATTTGCTAATATTCTTTTTATTTCTCCATAAGCTTGATTTTGTAAATCTGAACCTTGATTTTTATCTAGAAGCATAATTGCTAACTCAGATAAAGGTAAAATCCTTATTTTATCGTCTCTTGATTCCATATTCTCTCTCCGATTTATTTTAATTCTTTTTTCTTTACTAGTAAATATTCGTTTTTATACCAATTAATAAATAACTCTTTTTCATCAATATGGTGTTTTTTATAATTTGCTTCTCTTTCTTCTCTTGTCATATCTCCCAAAGTTACATTTGATCCCGTTGGTATAAAAAGATACCACAAATTTGACTTTGCTTCAACTATTATATTAATTGATTTTGTTTTTGCCAATGTTCCGTGATAAGTTCCAATAAATTGATAGAGGTTATCTCCATCATAAAATGTTAAACAATTCTTAAAATAACAAGACCTATTTTGAACATTTTTCATATTGATTAATAAAGAATCGATATCATTTGCAATACCACTTCTTTTAACTAATGCCCCCGGATATCCTGGATTATGTGGATAATCTTCGATATAGAATCCTGAGTCATCAACAAGACAAGGTTTTTTAAGTATTTGATATATTTCATAAGCTTTAGATTTAGATATTTCTATAACATTATTTTTTTCTGGTTCATTAAAATCATAAGTGTAAAAATCAATGTCTATACTAGATTTTTCAAAATAATTTTTAATAGATAAATATTTACCATAATTCCCAGTTACGTACACTATTTTTTCCATACAATCACCCACTTATGATTATATAGATAATAGAGGTAATATATATGTCAGTTATAATAATTTTATTGATTTTATTTTGTTTATATAAAAACTTCTTATATCTTTTTGTAATTCGCAGAAACTTACTAATACCCACTCATTGCCCATCGTGACCAAATCATAAGGAATAATGGTTCTTTTAGAAATACTATTATCAACTGAATAATATTCAATTAGGCACTTTCTTTTTTCTTTTATTGCTCGATTAACTGTATTCAGGATATGTTGATTATTTACAATTAATGGTTTAGATGGAATAAATCTCTTGGGAATATTCAAATTTTGATTTAAAACATATCCTCCATAAGGGCCTTTAATTGAATCAATATAAATCCCAGATTTTTCTAATTCA
>CAZIUX010000076.1:0-2428 GCA_964542795.1 uncultured Muribaculaceae bacterium | reverse complement strand
TCTTTATATACTCTAATCATTCTTGGTGATACTTCAATTAAGTTAGATAATTCATTAATACTGTATTTTCTACCACTGCTTAAATATTGTAATAAATCTAAGACATTACTTATTTTAGACATTTAATTTCCTCTTATTCGTCTTTACATTGATATTTATATACACGATCTTGGGGATTTTTTAAATCATGTTCTAAAGCATATTCAGAAACTGCCCTGAAGTTATTATCATAAGGATATGTTGCTTGACCAAATTTTATCCACATCTCTGACCATGAGGCACCTTTCTCTAATAAATCTCTTACTAAAGAGTTTTTCATTGCCGGATTACCTTCTTGATGTTCAAGGTCAACCAAGCCTTCTTGGTCATATATTCTAGATTGTAAATCACACTCTAATTTGTCGCATTGATAAGCAAAAATAGCTTCCTTAGTTTTCTTTTCTTCAAATTCAAAGTATAAATCAAGTATTTCATCACTTTTAAGAAGTGGACTAAAAACTTCATGTATAGCTTTTAATTCAATTATTTCCTTTTCCACTTTACTAATATCAAATTGAGTTAAATCACCAATTTTTGCTTCTCCTAAGTCATGAATAGCTAACATATATAATACTTTCTTTATGTCAAGATCATATGGATATTCAGATTGCATTGCAAGCGCTAACATTTGAACCCCAAAAATATGTTCTGCAATACTTTCTAATCTACTCTTATTAACTCCCCAGTTAATCCAACCAGTTCTAATAATTTCTTTTAATTTATTACAAGTTCTATAAAAATCTACCACGTTTTTTTCTTTTTCCATTTAAATGCCTCCATGGAGAACTATTATAACAGCATTTTTATATTTTTCAAATATATCATGCTATGCTATACTAAACTTGAGGTGATAAGATGTTCATATTTTTTTAAGTATCAGAGAATTTGAAAGGTGATTAAATGATAGAGTTTAATAATTTAAGCATTTTCTTAATTGAAAATGACAGGCCTTTGATTACAAATTTTGATTTCATTTTAAAAAGAACCGATAAGATTGCTATTATTGGTGAAGAAGGAAATGGTAAAAGCACATTATTAAAAGCCATTATTAATCCTGAAGAGGTCAAAAAATACGCGGTAGTTAAAGGCAAAATTGAAACAAATAATTACAAATTAGGTTACTTAGAACAAATATTAGAATCTTATTGGAACTATACTAAGGTTATAGAATACTTACTTAAAGATAAACAAAATGCAGAAATAGATTATGATAATTATAATAAAATTGGATTAATTAAATCATTATTTAATGAATTTAAATTAAATGATGATTTATTAGATCAAGAAATTATGACTTTATCTGGTGGAGAAAAAGTTAAAGTTCAATTAATAAAAATATTAATTAATGAACCAGATATATTACTATTAGATGAACCAACTAATGACTTAGACTTAAATACTTTAAAATGGTTAGAAAATTTTATTAATAGTTCTAAATTACCAATACTGTTTATTTCTCATGATGAAACATTACTTGAGAACACAGCAAATGGAATAATTCATTTAGAACAAATAAGAAGAAAAACAATATCTAGACATACAATTGAAAGAATTCCTTATCAATCATATATTGAAAAGAGATTTAATTTGCTTGAAAGACAAAATACAATCGCGAGAAAGCAACAGGCAAATTATGATAAAAAAATAACAAAATTTAGAGAAATATATGAGAAAGTTGAACATGAACAAAATGTTATAACTAGAAGTGATCCTTTCACCGCGGCAGCTTTAAAAAGAAAAATTAATAGCCTTAAATCACAAGAAAAAAGATTTGAAAAAGAAAAAGAAGGTTTTGAAGAAATTCCCGATGTTGAAGAATCAATTAACTTATTTTTTGATAAAAGCATTTCGATACCTAATGGAAAAATGATTATAAATAATTTAGTAATCGATGAACTTAAAATTGATAATAAGATTCTTTCAAAAAATATAAATATTTCTATAAAAGGTCCTGAACATATTGTTATAATTGGTAAGAATGGTGTTGGTAAGACCACTCTTTTAAAGAAAATTATTGATAGTATAAATGATGCCAGCCTTAAAATTGGTTATATGCCTCAGAACTATGATGATTTATTGAAACTTAATTTAAATGCTGTAGAATATTTGTCAATTGACAAGTCTAAGGATCAAATTACAAAAGTTAGAACACTTCTTGGTAGTCTAAAGTTTACTAAAGAAGAAATGGAAAATAAAATACTCACATTAAGTGGTGGGCAAAAGGCTAAAATATTATTACTAAATTTGGTTATTAATAATTGTAATGTTTTAGTGCTTGATGAACCAACAAGAAATTTGAGTCCTCTATCTAATCCAGTTATAAGAAAGATTTTGATTAATTATCCTGGGGCAATAATAAGCATTAGCCATGATCGAAAATATATTAAAG
>CAZIUX010000075.1:0-4350 GCA_964542795.1 uncultured Muribaculaceae bacterium | reverse complement strand
GAAAACAAATTAGTTAAGCCTTATCAAACTTCCTGGGGAGTTACAACAAGAATGATTGGTGGTTTAATCATGACTCACAGTGATGATCATGGTCTTGTTTTACCACCAAATATATCACCAATAAAAGTGGCAATAATTCCAATAGGAAATGATGAAAGACTAAATCTATTTATTGAAACTTTAAAAGAAGACCTAAGAGATTTAAACATCACTTTTACAGTTATGGATAGTGATAAAACACCAGGATTTAAATTCGCTGAAGCAGAAGTAAAAGGGTACCCAATCAGAGTAGAGGTTGGTAACAGAGACCTTCAAAATGGTGTTGTTACTTTGGTAAGAAGAGACACCTTAGAAAAATTATCTGTATCGATGGATGATGTAATTATAAATATCCGTGAATTATTACAAGATATTCAAAATGATATGTATAATAGAGCCTTAAAAAGACGTAATGAAATGATTTTTGAAGTAAGCAATTACGATGAATTTAAAGAATTAAGTAGCAAACAAAACGGATTTTATTTAGTTAATTGGTGTGGAAATACAAATTGTGAAGACAAAATAAAAGAAGAACTTGGTTTAAAATCCCGTTGCATCAAAGAAGAAATATCAAATAAAAAATGTATTTGTTGTGATGAAAAAGCTAAATACTCAGTTTACTTTGGCAAACAATATTAAAGGATAAACATTGAAGTTATTTAAGATAAAGGTAGAGGAATCTACCTTTTTATTATGGAGGGAACATGTTAATAAAAGAAATGATTAGTGAAGAAAAACCTAGAGAAAGATTAATAAAATATGGAGAAAAAAATATCACAAATGAAGACTTAATTTCAATTATTTTAAGAACTGGAACAAAAAATAATTCTGTTAAAGAATTATCTAGTCAAATATTACTTAAAGTTAATGCAATTAATAACTTAAAAAATATATCATTAAATGATTTAGTAAGTATCAAAGGATTAAAAAATGTCAAAGCAATAACTTTAATTGCCGCGATTGAATTAGGAAGAAGAGTTTATGAAGAAAATTCACTTAAGCCTAAAATGCAACTTAATTCATCGAAAATTGTTTATCAAACATTTGCTAAAATAATTGATAATTCTTCTCAAGAGCATTTCTTAGCCATTTATCTAGATACACAAAAAAGATTAATTGATTATAAAATACTTTTTACTGGAACAGTTGATTATTCTCTAGTTCATCCAAGAGATATTTTTAAAGAGGCCTATAGATTATCGGCAAGTGCCATCATAATAATGCATAATCACCCTAGTGGAATCTCTTCACCAAGTCAAGATGATATAGATTTAACTAAAAATTTAAGAAATATTAGCAAAATAATGAGTATTCCAATTATAGATCATTTAATAATTGGTAAAAATGAATATTATAGTTTTCTAGAACATAATCAAATTGACTAAGTTTTAATAATTTGATAAAATAAAATTGTAAAAATTTAATTTGCCTTATCAAGAGAAGTGGAGGGTCTGGCCCTATGAAACTTCAGCAACCTACTATAAAGTGTGGTGCTAAATCCTGAGGGAAACCTATAGATAAGTATTAACTCTAGTGTTTTTCCCTAGAGTTTTTTTCTTTTTAAGGCTAGATGGAGGAATTATGAAATATATTTTTACATCAGAATCTGTTACAGAAGGGCATCCAGATAAAATATGCGATTTAATATCTGATCGTGTCCTAGATGCTTATTTAGCTCAAGATGAAAATTCTAGAGTGGCTTGTGAAACGTGTATAAGTAATGATTTATGTGTTGTCTTTGGTGAAGTTACATCATTAGGTAAAGTTGATATTAAGAGTCTTGTTTATGATACGATTAGAAGCCTTGGATATACTGATGAATCATTAGGATTTAAACTTGATGAATTAAAAATAATCGTTAATTTAAGTGAGCAATCACCAGATATATCACAAGGCGTTAACAAAGATGATATTGGAGCAGGTGATCAAGGAATTATGTTTGGCTATGCAACTGATGAAACTGAAAATTTTATGCCGCTTCCTGCATATTTAGCACATAAATTAGCAAGAAGGTTAAGTGAGGTTAGAAAAAATAAAATTCTTGATTATTTAAGACCCGATGGTAAAACTCAAGTATCAGTTTTATATGAAAACGATGTTCCAGTAAGTGTTGAAACAATTCTTATATCTACACAACATAATGAAGAAATTACTCTTGAAGAATTAAAAGCCGGAATAACTAAACATGTAATTGATTATATAGGTTGTGATTTAATTACTAAAAACACCAAAATAATAATTAATCCTACTGGTAAATTTGTTATTGGAGGTCCTAAAGGAGATAGTGGACTAACTGGAAGAAAAATAATTGTTGATACTTATGGTGGATTTGCTCATCATGGAGGGGGAGCATTTTCCGGTAAAGATTATACTAAAGTAGATCGCACTGGAGCTTATTATGCAAGATATGTTGCCAAAAACATTATAGCTAAAGGATATGCATCGAGATGTGAAATAGAAATATCTTATGCAATCGGTGTTTCAAAACCAGTTTCAATGTATATTAATACATTTAAAACTAATACAGTTGATCATAAAATAATTGAAGACTATGTAAATAATAACTTTGATTTTAGACCTAATAATATGATTATCGAATTAGATTTAAAAAAACCTATTTATTCAAAATATACTAATTATGGTCATTTTGGTAATGATGCAAGTTGGGAAAGGATTAAATAATAGAATTATTTGACTTTTATGGCTTAGTTTGTTAGAATCTTAATGTTTATGAGTTTTCTTATAAACCGCTCTTAAAAGGTTAAAGTTACTTAGTACACCTTAATTAGGCGAGATCCCAAAAAAGAGAAAGCGAGGGTTAATATGAAAGCTATATTTTTAACTGGTGGAAAACAATACTATGTTCAAGAAAATGATGAATTATACGTAGAAAAATTACCACAAGAAGCTGGCGAAACTATTGAGTTTGACGAAGTTGTTTTAGTTAATGACAAAGTTGGAGCTCCCTATGTTAAAGGCGCTAAAGTTATTTGTGAAGTATTAAAACATGGAAAACAAAAGAAAATCATTGTGTTTAAATACAAACCAAAGAAAAAATATCGTAATAAACAAGGTCATCGTCAACCATATACTAAATTACTTGTAAAACAAATTATAGGATAGTTTATGATTAAAGTAATCGTAAGAAAAAAAGATAATCAAATTGATAAAATTAAAATAACTGGGCATGCAATGTTTGATGAATATGGAAAAGATATTGTCTGTGCTGCAGCAAGTTCTATTGTTATTACTTCAATTAATGGCTTATTAAGTATAGATAATAAATATATTACTTATACTGATGGCAAAGAATTAGAAGTAACAAATGTTAAAAAAAATGAAATTACAAATAAATTGCTTAACAATATGTTAAATATGTTAATTGAACTTGAAAATGATTATCCAAAGAATATTCAAATAAGAGAAGAGGAATAATAATGAATTTTTTTAAATTAAATATTCAATTATTTGCTCACGTTAAAGCTCAAGGTTCAACTCACAATGGTCGTGATAGTCAAGGTCGTAGACTAGGCGCTAAAGTGGCTGACGGTGAAGTTATAACAGCGGGTAGCATTATTTACCGTCAAAGAGGAACTAAAATATTCCCTGGTAAAAATGTTGGAATGGGTAAAGATCATACTTTATTTGCATTAATTGATGGCCAAGTCAGATTTGAAAGACTTGGAAGAGAAAGAAAAAAAGTAAGCGTTTATGCTAAAGCATAAATGCTTTTTTTATGATATTTGTTTTAGTTATTAGCCACTTATGATATAATCTACTCGGTGATAAAAATGTTTGTTGATGAAGTAGAAATTAAGTTAATCGCGGGAAAAGGTGGGGATGGCTGTATGTCATTCCGAAGAGAAAAATATGTTGATATGGGTGGACCAGATGGCGGTAGTGGCGGAAGAGGTTCAAACATTATTTTTACTGCGGATAAAAACTTAAAAACATTAATTGATTTAAGAATGATGAAAACAGTTAAAGGTCTTAAAGGATCAAATGGCAAAGGAAAAAATATGCAAGGAGCAATAGCAGAAGATGTTATTGTTAAAGTTCCAATGGGAACTACTATCTTTGATATTGATACTGGGCTAGTAATTGAAGATTTAGTTAATGATGGCCAAAGTGTCATCGTTGCCTATGGTGGGCGTGGCGGAAAAGGAAATAAAGCTTTTGCGACACATGCTAATCCTGCTCCTCAAATTAGCGAATATGGTGAACCGGGAGAAGAAAGAATTGTAAAATGCGAATTAAAAGTTTTAGCTGATGTTGGTTTAGTTGGTATGCCAAGTGTTGGAAAAAGCAGCA
>CAZIUX010000074.1:0-4383 GCA_964542795.1 uncultured Muribaculaceae bacterium | reverse complement strand
CTAATAAAATAATTACTTAATTGCTTTATAGTTGGTTTATTTTCATTTTCAATTACACTTAACCATTTAGAATCATCAATGACCCTACTATAATCAGTTGGTTCTTCTTCATGTGGTTTTAATGGTATTTCTTCTATTGGAGTTTCGTAATGAAAAAAGAAACTATTAATATCGATAAATAAGAAAACGGTAACTCCAAATTGTTCAATCGCAACAGATTGATTTTCAGGATTTTTAAATGCATCAATATTTTTTTCAAATTGATATTTACTTTGCATAAATGGTGCGATTAAGGTTAAAAAATAAATAAAACACATAAATAATAAAATACTAGTTTTAATTACAGCTCTTATCCATTTCGTTCTATTGTTTTTATCAGAAACTAACTCAAGTTTAAATCCTTTTTTGTCACTTAAAATTTTTAAGACTATTCTATGTATTATAAGTAGTCCAAGTGGAACATATGCTAAATAATATTCTCCAATTATACTTGATATGAAATCAACAATATATTCAGTTACTTTATATGCTTGTGAACTAGAATTAAATGACATATATGTTCCTATATATCTAAAAAATCCCATTTGTAAATAGGCATATAAGCTTACTAAGAAATAAAATATAAAAATTAATATTTTACTTAATTTATCTTTTAACTTAGAAAATAGATAACCAAATAAATAGCTAATAATAACTGAACTAATCAATATTCTTAATGTTGGCCAACTAAAGACATTACTTCCTCTAATTAACTTAACTATTATTTCTGTTCCAAATATACTAACAAAAAGAAGTATAAAATAATATAATCTTTTATTAATTTTTTTTGTCATGCGTTTTACCACCTTTTATAATTAAATCACTTATTGGTTTAAAAGTAAATCTATAATCTCCCTTAACTCCGTATTTCTTTAAGTTCTCTAAATGTAATTTTGTCGGATATCCTTTATGGAATTTATAACCATATTCAGGATATATTTTATCTAATTCGTACATCATTTTATCTCTTGTAACTTTCGCGATTACTGATGCCGCCGCGATATTTAAACTTTTTTGATCTCCCTTAATAATACTCATTACAGGAATTCCAATATCAAGTGGCATTGCATCGGTTAAAACATATTCTGGACGGACAGAAAGATTATCAATTGCAATCATCATTGCTTTTTTTGATGCTGTATAAATATTGATTTCATCTATTTCTTTAGCTGATACAATACCTAAACCAATACTAATAGCATCTTTATTTATGATATCATAAAATAAATTTCTTTTCTTTTCTGATAATTTTTTTGAATCATTTAATCCTTCTAAAGTGTAATTTTCGGGAAGAATGACAGCACAAGCAACAACAGGTCCAACTAATGGACCTCTTCCCACTTCATCTACACCAGCGATTAAATGATAACCTTTATCGTATAATTCATGCTCATATTTTAATAAATCATTCATAGCGGTCAAATGTAATCCCTACTATCTTTTCATTTTTAATATCATTTATTAATATATTACTTACTCTTTCATAATCAATTTCATTATTCTTAACAGCACCTATTTTAGAAGCAATAATTTCATACATTTCATAGACATCTTCACTATCAATATTATATTTATTCAATAAAATATTTTTATAGTGTTTATTTAACATTGTAAGAATATAATATGATATTTCATCTATAGGTATTAATCCTTCTTTAATTGATGTAATAGAAGCCAAATTTTTTGCCGATATTTCATCAAGTTTTGGCCATAAAATACCTGGGGTATCTAGAATTCTAATATTATGATTAGTTTTTATCCATACTAAATCTTTAGTTACACCAGGTTTATTTTCAACTTTTTGGCTCTTTTTACCAGCAAGTGTATTAATAAGTGTACTTTTGCCAACATTTGGAATACCCATTACTAAGACTTTTATTTCTTTATCTAGTAAATTATTAACTCTTCTTTTATCATTAATACCCTTAACTAAGTCTCTAATTGTCTCAATTACTTTTTTATAATCATAATTATTCTTTAAATTAACTGCCAAAACAACATATCCCATTTTTTCATAGTGTTTGATCCATTTATCTGTTTCTTTTTTATCACATAAATCATATTTAGTCATAACAATAATTCTTTTTTTATTTTTTAATAAATCATCCATATCATTTATTTTAGACGAAAAAGGAATTCTTGCATCAACTAATTCTAAGACAACATCAATAAAAGACATATTTTCTTTAATAAGTCTTTTAGTCTTTGCCATATGTCCTGGATACCAATTTATATTTGTCTTTTCTTCCATTTTATTCCTCTTCCTTCTTTTAACTGCGATATAATTATAGCACAGATGAAGAAAGAGTTAAATCGGTCTTAATTTTAATTATAAAAATTCTTTTTTATTATATCTATTTATAGTTAAAAACATGAATAATACACTTATTATTATACTTATTATTACCATAATAATATTGATATTACTAACTATTATTACATTTCTTATATCTGAAAGTGTAAAAGCAGAAAAATATTTTAAGAATTCTATATTATTAGATAATGATGACAAAGTATTTAATATATAACTAATAAATACAAAACCCAAACTAAGTCCAAGCATTTTTTTAGTTTTATTAGTAAAAGTTGATAAATACATAGATATAAAGAAAATAGGAACAGATGACAAAATTGGTGTTAAACTTAATAATATATATTGTTTTGCATCAAAACTTTCGGTTAAAACAAGCCCTACATAATTAAATATAGCTATAATCAAAGTAAATGAAACAACATAAATTAATCCAACAAGGCACTTTTGTAAAACAATCGTTTTTCTTTTTATGGGCAAGGAAACTAAATATTCTATTGTTTTATCGCTTTCTTCTTTTAACATAATGTTTGATCCAAATATGGAAGCATAACTAGATATTATTATAAGTATAAAAACAAATCCTTCAGATTTAATCCATCCATATACTTTATCTATTTCCGAAATATCCATATTAAATGCTTTTATTATTTCTTTAGGAAACATTTTAATCATTTCATTTAAATATTCAATTTCAGTACTGTTAATAATTGAAGGATATACCAAAAACACAATAAGAAAAATCATTATAGTGAATATAACCCAAATACAAAATGATTTTAAATTTATTTCCAGTTCTCTTTTAAACATTTTTATTCCTCCTATTTATAGTAATGTAAGAATATATCTTCTATTGATGCAGCCTCTATATATATTTTATCTATTTTATATTTAGAGATGGTTTTAATTAATTTATTAATATTTGTAGTATTTTTAAACTTAATAGTATTTTCCATAACCGTAATATTTTTTAATTTTAAATCAGAGATTATGTTTTCTATATCTTTTGAAGTTATGGTAACATACGATAAATGCTTATATTGGTTCAATCTCTAGTAACTCTCCTGATTTTATTATTCCCACTCGATCACAGACTCTTGATATTTCACTTAAAACATGTGTTGAATAAAAAATTGTTGTTCCTTTTTCTTTTTCTTCTAATAATAATTTATAGAATTCATTTTGAACAATAGGATCTAAACCACTTGTTGGTTCATCTAATATTATTATTTTTGGTTCATGCATAAAAGCAAGAACAATACCTAATTTTTTTAGATTACCTAAAGATAACTCCTCAATTTTTCTTTTTTCATCCAAGCTTAATCTTTTAATTAACTCTTTTCTTCTTTTACTAACATCGAAGTCAAAAAATTGGGCATGAAAATCAAGGATTTCATTTACTTTTAAATCTTCATATAAATTAACTTCACTTGGTAAATACCCTATTTCTTTATATAATTCTATTTCATCTTTAATAAGAGGTCTTCCATTAAATAATACCTCTCCAGATGTTTTATTTATTAGATTTAATATTGACCTAATAGTAGTAGATTTACCAGAACCATTAGGACCAATAAAACCAAATATTTCTCCTTTATACAAATCAAAAGATACATTCTTAATTCCTAATATATCACCATAATATTTACTTAAATTTTTTATTTCTAAAATTTTTTTCATATTTTCCACCACTCATTTAGATTCTAATTAATAACTAAATTATATCATTAAGTGTATATTATTTTTTATCAAAAGTTAATAATCCATCATTTTTTAATAATTCATACAATTTATTTGATAGATTAAATTCACTTTGTAATGCTTCTACCTCACTTAACATTGTTTTTCTAACATTTAATGGAATATTTGTTAAATTAGCTCTTATTAATAAATTTTTGGGTGTGTGATCTATATCAATAAATTCTAATAATTGAGTTTTATATGACATAGTTTCTAATAAATTACACCTAATAATATCAGTATAAATTGAAGATAATCTTTCCTTAGCAATTCCATACCTAGTTATAATTGAA
>CAZIUX010000073.1:3214-4471 GCA_964542795.1 uncultured Muribaculaceae bacterium | reverse complement strand
TCGCTAGCTCAGCCGGTAGAGCATTTGACTTTTAATCAAAGGGTCTGGAGTTCGATCCTCCAGCGAGACACCAATTTAAAATAAAAACAGTTATAAAAAACTGTTTTATTTTTTTTGTATTTCATTTAATTTGTCATATAGCCAAGTATTAAGCATTTCACCTAAAGGTTTAAATCCGCTTTCTGTTTCCTTAACCTTAGGAAATTTCTTATCTATCTTGTAATCAATTCCCTTAATTGATAGTTTAAGTTGTCCACTCTCTTCGTCTACTTCAAGTATTTTGGCATAGATTGTTTCATTAATTGAAACATAATCATTGATATTTCTAACAAAACCATCAGAAATTTCTGAAATATGAATTAATCCATTATAATTTTGATCAATATTAACAAATATTCCATATTTTTCAATGCCTGAGACTTGGCCTTTGACTAATGCATTCTTTTTATATTCACTCATAAGTCTCTCCCTAAAGACAATTATATCATAAAAGAAGACATTTAAAAATCCATATGATATAATTTATTTGGTGATGAAAAAATGGAAGAAAAAATTATAAATATAATCAATAATATTAGACCCATTCTACAAAACGATGGTGGAGATGTTGAATTTATTCAATATAAAAACAAATATGTTTATATTAAATTATTAGGCGGATGTGCTCATTGCATTCATCGAAATGAAACAATTAAATATGCTATATTTGAAGAAATTAAAAAAGATATTCCTGAAGTAGAAGGAATAATAAACATAGAAATATAAAACCATAGTTGATTATATACTCAACTATGGTTTTCTTAATATTTTTTTATTTTATTGACTAGTTAATTTATAACTTGTCTTTTTTTATAATCCACTAGCTATTCCATTGTATACTTCGTAAGTTTTATCCAAATGTTTTTCATCGCTTAGTTTAATTAATTTATCTGAAACCATTTTATATAATTGTTTTTCTGGTACAGAAACTAAGTCTGGTAAATTAGGTATAGCTATTAATCTTCCTGGAGTCAAATCTTTTGAAGGATCAATTCCATTGATTTCACATAACCTATCAGCAGGAATTCCAAATTTAGAAGAAATACTATATACAGAATCGCCTTCTTTAATCATATAGCTTAATATTATATCTATATCATTAGAATATTCCATATTTGGCTTTTTTGTTGTATCTGGTAAAACACCAATTTCTTCTGGTGCTAACGCCTTAGATGTTTCTTGAGTTCCTTCTTCAACAGTTGGCAATGGTGTTACATC
>CAZIUX010000073.1:0-3114 GCA_964542795.1 uncultured Muribaculaceae bacterium | reverse complement strand
ATCAAATATATTTCCTTGTGGGATTGGTTGTTGTTCTCCTTGAGCCTGTGTTACCGCTTGTGGTTCTTTATTAATGACTGTTGCTTCATCCGAAACAGAAAACTGTTCAACTGTAGTTGAAGCATTTTGTTTTGTTTCAAAACCTTTAGCATAAGCTGTCTTTAATGTTCCTACATAACCTGATGGAACCTGTAGACCGCGGAAAGAACCCATGTAATATGTTGCTGCTGTTTCTTGCATCTTAGATTTCACCCACTTCTAAATATATTACTTCATCATTTATTTGATTTGTTAATATTTTTCTCATTATTCCTTTAATATTTGTCCAATCATCCTCGTTCATTACATTTTGTAAACGAAATGATAGTCCTTCGGTGGTAACCTCAGAAATATATAACTTAACATACCCTGCTTCAACGATTTCGTTTAAAGTATAAAACATATAGTGTTTACCATTATCTTTTACTTTAAAATAACTAACTAAGTCTACTTCTAATGTTTCTCCGTTGTCTTTTGTTAAATTAATTTTTTCTTTCACTTAGCATCCCATCCAATTCTATTCTATAAAGATTTTATCACATTGAGATTTTATTATCAATCAGTAATTCTTTCAAGAATGAAATATTTGCATCCATAAGCACAGTACTCTTTAATATACTTATCAATCTTATCAGAATCATTAAATTTATTATAATGTTTATTGCTTTTATTATTAAAACCTTTTAGCCTTACTTTTCCATAAGCCCAATCACCAACAATAAAATCATAATCATCAAAATATTCAGTCATTTTTTCTTTTACTGAATCAAGATCAAAACTATCTCTTTCATTTTTTATTAATTTATATTTATGATTATTTATAACTACTTCCATAAAACACCCTCCTAAAATAATCCCCAAGTAAAAATCTTATCAAATAAGAATAATAGACCTATTACAACAATTATTCCAAATAAGAAAATCAAGATTTTTATTGTTAAATCATTCGATTTAATCTCTTCTTTTAATTCTTTAAAATCTTCATAATCATTTTCTTTAACTTTCAAATTGCCAGTATAAAATGAATTTTCAATTGGATTTTTTTCTTTTCTTGTCTCAAATTCAACTTTTTGTTCTTCAGTTATAGGAGACACTACTACAGTGTTTTCAGAACCTTTTAAGTCTTCAAATAAATCTAATTCAATTGATGAATCAGTTATATTATCACTCTTATCTCTATTTTCTTTTGAAGTAATGGTTTGAATCATTGTAATTAATTCTTGTTCAGCATCACTTATAGTTTCCTCTTCTTCTGGTCTTTCTAAATTTAATTTATTTAAAATATCATATTGAGTATCTCTTAATTTTCTTAATCTTTCACTTGAATAATCAGCACTTTTTTCAGCCTTTGCTCTTTCTAATATTTTACTCAAATCATAATCTTTAGTTTCTAAAGGAACGGATTCAATTGTTTCCTCTTCTTCAATTACTATTGATTTCCTACGTGCTGGATTTTTATATCTTTCATCTAGCATTTCTTTAATTTTTTCAACATTAATTTCATTCCCCGGAACATCCAAAACAGAAATATTTGAATTAATATCATATTCTTCTATAAAATTTTTATTAATGCTTTTATATAATTCTTCGTTTCTGTTTGTTCTTTTTTCTAAAGGTTCTGGATTTTCGTAATATTTATTCATCCGACTATTATTCATATACAATCCTCCACTTTAGGTAAATTATATCATAATTGTTAAATAATAAAAACAATTATTGCCCTTCATTTGTAAATTGAGTATAATGAATGTAGGAGGAAATAATGAAAAAAATAGAAGTAAATTCAAGCACTTGTATCGGCTGTGGAGCATGTGTTCAAATAGCTCCAGATTATTTCAAATTTGATGATAGAGGACTATCAGTTCCAATAGTTGAAAAAGTGATGGAAGTTGATCCCTCTGTAGTTGAAGCTATGGAATCTTGTCCTGTATCAGCAATAACAATTGAAGATATAGAAGAATAAAAACACTACTTAGTAGTGTTTTTTTTATAATTGTATAACTCTTTTACTTCTTCATCAAGTAACTCTCGATACTCACCAGATTGTAAATTTCCTAAACCTAAAATGCCATATTCTTCTCTTTTTAATTTAACTACCGGATGACCAACATTTAAAAATAAATTTTTAACTATGTGATTCATGCCTTCTACTAAAGTAATTTTAATTAAACTAGTATTAGTTTTTGAATCATATGATTTGATTTTTAATAATTTAGGAACAACCAATTTCCCATTTATGACTACTCCCTTACGTATTTTAAAGTATGTTTCCATCGACATTTTACCTTCAACTTTAGCTAAATATGTTTTGGAAACTTCATTACTGGGATGCATTAAAACATTAGCAAATTCTCCATCGTTAGTTAAAAGTAGTAATCCTGTCGTATCATAGTCTAATCTTCCAATGGGAAAGATTCTTCTTTTTTCATCGATTAAATCAACAACTGTTTTTCTTCCTTTATCATCAGTAACAGCACTTATTATGCCTCTTGGTTTATTTAACATATAATAAACTTTTTTTTCATAAATAATTCTTTTTCCATTAACTAAAACATCGTCTTCAAATGATACTTTTGTACCCAATTCTTTAACGATTATACCATTTACTTTTACTTTTCCTAAAGTAATTAATTCTTCTGCTTTTCTTCTTGAACATATTCCTGAAGAAGCTATAAACTTTTGTAATCTTTCCACGTGAAATCACCACTCACATTATATCAATAAATTACCAATATAGATAGAACAATACTTTATAATTGAATTATTCATTAATTGATAATATAATTAATTAGGTGAAATTATGAAAATAGAATATATACTTTTAGGATTACTTCAAGGAATAACTGAACCAATCCCAGTCTCTTCAAGTGGACATTTAAAATTATTTCAAAGATTATTTAATCTAAATGCATTCAATGATTTAAATTTTGAAATAATAGTTAATTTTGGTTCTTTACTGGCAATACTTATTATCTTTAGAAAAGATATAATAAAAATTGTAAGAGGTTTTTTTAATTTTTTATTTAAAAAAACCAAGGAAGACTATGATGATTTTAGATATGGCCTATGTATTAT
>CAZIUX010000072.1:2561-4493 GCA_964542795.1 uncultured Muribaculaceae bacterium | reverse complement strand
GTAGTACGGTCCCCTTCAGGAGTAACGATAACTTTTGGTTCTCCTCCTTCTAATACAGCTACACATGAATTTGTAGTACCTAAATCTATACCTATAATTTTACTCATATATATATCATCCTTTCCTTTTTAAAGTAAATTATTCGTTAACTTTAACCATTGCTGGTCTAATAACTTTATCTTTATATTTGTATCCTTTTTGAAAAACATCTAAGACAATTCCTTGTTCTTCCTCAATGATATTTTCTGTAATTACAGCTTCCATCAGCATTGGGTCAAATGGTTTATTAATTGCTTCTATTTCTTCTACTCCCGCACTTTTCAAGAAAGAAAGCAGATTTCCATAGATCATTTTAAATCCTGATAAGAATTTACTTAATTCATCATTTAAGTTAGTATCATCTAACTTTATGGCTCTTTCAAAATTATCAACGATAGGAAGTAAATTGATGATAATATCTTCACCATCATATTTTCTTATTCTTTGAATCTCTTCATCTTGTCTTTTTCTCATATTAACGAGTTCTGCTTGTAAACGTAAATTTTTTTCTTTAATAGATTCTAATTCAGTCTTTAAGCTACTCACATCTATTTTTTCTTCTTTATCCTTTTTTTTAGGCATATTATCACTCTCTTTCTTCTATTTGTTCTTTTACATAATTTAATAAGGTAATTACGCGTTCATAGTCCATTCTTTTTGGTCCAATAATAGCTAGTGTACCTTCTTCATCATTTGCTTTATAACTTGTCTTAATCACCGTTACATCAGGGCTTAATTCTGTTTCATTACCGATAAATATACTAATGTCTTTTTCTTTAGTTTCAATTTTACTAATTAAATCATTATCTTCAAATTTATTAATTATATCTTTAATTTTATCTGGATCATTATATTCTGGTTGTTTTAATAAATTTGATTTACCACTAAAGAAAACATTACTATTGTTAATTGCAAAATCTGAGAATGTTTGATGAAAAAATTTTGTTACTTCATCATATCTTTTTATTACTTTAGCAATTTCAGGCTTAATTTCAAATTCTAATTTAGAATTTATTTCACTTATCAAGGTCCCAATTAACATTTTATTTAATATTTCACTAGTTCTAACTAATTCATCAATATCAATATTATCTGGAATAATCATTTGTTTATTATGGACTACTCCATGATCAGTAACTAATACGGCAACGACCTTTTTCTCATCTAAAGGAATAATACTTATTTGCTTTAATGTATTATCTAAAGAGGATTTACCTAGAACTAATGATGTATAATTTGTCATTTCAGAAATAATTGTCATGCACTCCGTAATTGTATCACTGAGAACCAATTCATTATTTCTAAATATTGCCTGTAGTTTTAATACTTCATCTCCAGTTAATTCTTTAGGTTTCATTAAATTTTCTACATAATAACGATATCCTTTTTCCGATGGAATTCTACCACTAGATGAGTGTGTTTTTTCTATAAGTCCAGAATCTTCAAGTAAACTCATCTCATTCCTAATTGTTGCGGAAGAACACTTTAGTTTTTCACATAATGATTTTGACCCGACAGGTTTTACCGTTTTAATGTATATTTCAACGATTTCTTTTAACAATTGATCTTGTCTACTTTGCATCCGGACCACCTCACTAGCACACTTTACTTTCAAGTGCTAAAGTAATTATAATACAAATAATTAGCACTTGTCAACCCCTATTTGCTAATAATTTAGTTATCATAAAAAAAGCCTTTAAAAAAGGCTTTTATAATTTTTTGTAATCATCTTCATTAGATGTTTTTTTATTATTATTTAATGTTGGTAAGTCAGTATACTCTTTAGTATATTCCAATAATTCAGCATCATCTTTGTGACTAATAGCAACTGTTGGAATATCAGTTGTTTTCTTTAATTTTAGAATAGACAGGCCAAGGCAGTTATCCCGTGCT
>CAZIUX010000072.1:0-2551 GCA_964542795.1 uncultured Muribaculaceae bacterium | reverse complement strand
TTTTTCTTCTATTTTTTTATTGTTTTTATTATTTTTAAATATGAAATAAAATGATAGTCCAATTATAGTAAGTGAAACAACAATTATTGCAATAATCATTAAAAGTTTAGAATTACCATTGTCTTTTATGTCTTCTTCAGAAGAAATAGAACTTTCAACAACAGTAGTAGAAGAAAATTCTTCTTCTCTTGTCGCATATATTGTATAGGTATGTTCAATTTTTTCATCGACTGACATAACTTTGATAGTAATCGGAGTTTCTACTCCAACTTCAAGATTTTCATTACCTTCCATCGTTACTGTACTATTTGAATCAAATGGCACATAAGTAACCACTAATGAAGTTGTGTCAAATGGCACTTTAACATAATAATTGTATGTACTAGGACTAAATACTGGATCAAGTTCAATATTTTTTATTTTTAATTCTTTTAAGTCTCCTCTTTCAGGAATTAATTCACCACGATAAACTGATATTTTATATGTTTTGGTGTTTAGTCCATTTTGTGAAATAACAGAAATTTCAAAAGGATCATTTTGTCCTCTTGCCAATATTTCACTTTTTTCATAGGTTGTCTTGGTATTTCCATTTATTGATGAGCAATTATCTTTACATTTTGCTGAAATAGTAAATTTATTAATGGTGTCTTTAACTACTACTTCATACTCATATATATTAGGAGAGAATGCAGGATTTAATTCTCCTTGTGAAATTGTTAATGTTTCTAATTCAGCGACTGCTGATTCTACTAATTTTTTTACATCAATTGATTTTTTAATTCCAGAAACATCTGGTATTGGGCTATTTATAAATTCACCTGATGATGATGGATTATCAGCTTTATAAAACATACTTACATTTTTTACTTCAACATAAATTAACCCTTCAGGTGAATCTGCTAAAACTGGAATTGTAATATCCATTAGATTATCTCCAGTAGATATACCACCTGATGATGATGTCTTAGGTGTTAATTTAAAAGATTTATTATCAATATTACTAATTTGCCAAGTATCTATTGTTGATGATTTAACAATTGTCGGAGTTCCAGTTTTACCACCAGTAACTTCTAAATCAAAATTAATTTCTGATACTTTATCATTATATAGTGTATCTAAATTTATTGTCATTGAAAACTTGGCCGACTTCCCTGCAGTAACTGATTTATCATCATCAAGAACTAAAGAACTTTTAGCATAAACATTCATTGGTATGATTAAAGTTAATAATAATGCGAATAGTAAATAAATTTTTTTCATTTTAGTTTGGTTTCACTCCTCTTTTTATCTTATAACCATTATATAATAATATACTTAATAATTACAAGTCAAAATAACTTTAATAAGATATCATTCATCAAATAAGTATTCTTTGGATTAATACAAATATTTCCTTTTTTATATAAAAGTTCTTTTGATTTAACCAGTGGTTTAATTGGAAAAACATCTTGTAAATTGCAATTATATTTATCATAAAATTCTTTTAAATTTATTCCTTTAGTTAGCCTTAATCCTAACATGAGCTCATTTTCCATAATTTCTTGTTTAGATAATAAATTATCATTAAGTCTAAATTTACCATTTAAATAATCATTCATACTTCTTGTATTTTCATATCTAAATCCTTCAATATAACCATGTGCACCAAGACCAAAACCATAATACTCAAAGTTATTCCAGTATATTAAATTATGTTTGGCTTTTTTATCTTTAAGAGCATAATTACTTATTTCATAATGCTCATATTTATTTTGCTTTAGTTTTTTATTTATGTATTTATACATTTTAAATTCTAACTCATCATCTATTGGTTTGGTATTCTTGTTTTTTAAAACAGTATTTTCTTCAATTATTAAAGAATAAGCACTGATATGGTCTGGTTTTAATTTCATAAATAATTTTAAATCTTTTTTTAGATCAGAAAAATTTTCCCCATTTATACCATACATCAAATCAAGGCTAATATTTTCAAAACCATATTCTCTTATTAAATATATCTTATCTAATACATCTTTATAATTAGCATTTCTTCCCATTTGTTTTAATTTTTGATCATTAAAAGATTGAATACCTATACTTAATCGATCAACATTAATTTTTCTTAAAAAATTAAGTAATTTTGCATTAATATCTTCAATATTACATTCAAAAGTAAATTCACTTACACTATTCATTTTAAACAAATTTAATATTTTTTCTAATTCACCTAATTGATCCATGCTTAAACAAGATGGGGTTCCTCCACCTATATAAATAGTATTTATTTGATCATCATTATAATATGTTTCTATTTCCTCTTTTAAACTTTTAAAGTAACTATTAATCATTATTTCATTTTTGTATACTTTAGGAAAATCACAGTATGTGCAAATAGTATTACAAAAAGGAATATGTATATAAACGCTTTTCATTTTATCACAACCTATTATAATTATAACATGAAAAATAAATATTATATACTTCATAAACAAATCATTCATAAAAAAACATGTACTTAAATAGCACATGTCTTTTAAACGATTTATTAATTATTTATTAAATTTTAGCAAAT
>CAZIUX010000071.1:0-4547 GCA_964542795.1 uncultured Muribaculaceae bacterium | reverse complement strand
TTACCACAGTACATTCTATTATGTTTTTTAGTGCTTTACCAATAAGAGAAGCATTAACTAATGATTCTCTTCTATTGTCTGGGTTCTTAACTGGTTTAGTTTGTATAATCATAATGATTTTATGTTTTAAATTAATGCCCAAAAGAACTCCTTATGGAAATGAAATTTTAGGTAAAATAAAAGGTTTTAAAAATTTCTTAGAAACAGCAGAAAAACCTAAGCTTGAAGAATTAGTCATGCAAAATCCTTCTTATTTTTATAATATATTACCATTTACTTATGTACTAGGTGTATCTGATAAATGGATTGAAAAATTTGAGTCAATAAGTTTACAAGCACCTGATTGGTATGGTGGAAGTACATCGTTTAATATGACATCGTTTGGAAGCTTTATAGACTCAACAATGACCTCGGCTTCAAGTGCAATGTCTTCTAGTCCATCTGGAAGCAGTGGAAGCGGTGGCGGAAGTGGTGGAGGAAGTTCGGGCGGCGGTTCAGGAGGCGGCGGCGGCGGTTCTTGGTAAAAAAAACCTTATTTATAAATAGTCATTTTAATGCTAAATAAAATTTATTATTAGATATGTGGTTATAAAAGACACATATCTTTTTAGTATCAAGCGAAGAATAGTACATAATTAATTTTTTTAATAAAAATTTATTTTTTGGATAAATTAATGATATAATAATTTTGGTGATATTATGATGTATTTTGATTATTCAGCTACAACAAAGGTTGATGCTGATGTTTTAGATAAATTTAACGAATTGGCTATTCATGCATATGCTAATCCTAATTCTAACTATAAAATAGCTAAGGATAGCTTAAATATCATTAATGATTCAACTAAAATAATTAGTGATTTTTTTCATGTTTTACCTGAAGAAATAATTTATACAAGCGGATCTTCTGAAGCTAATAATTTAGCAATTAAAGGGGCAGTTGAAACAAGACCAAATACTCAAATAATTACAACTAACCTTGAACATTCATCAGTAGTAACACCGCTTGGTTATTTACAAACTAAGGGATATAAAATATCTTTTGTAAATTTAAAAGAAAATGGTGAAGTTGATTTAGATCATTTAAAAGAATTATTAAAAGAAGAAACTTCTTTAGTAACAATTGGTTATGTAAGTAGTGAAGTAGGGATCGTCCAACCATTAAATGAAATTGGTAAACTAATAAAAAAATATCCCGGAGTAATCTTTCATTCTGATATAACTCAAGCAGTTGGTAAAGTTAATATTGATTTAACTAATGTTGACTTAGCTTCTTTTTCTGCTCATAAATTTTATTGTTTTAAAGGAATTGGTGGGCTAATTAAAAAGAATAAAATAAATATTACACCACAAATTCATGGAGGAAGAAGTGTTACTAATTTTAGAAGCGGAACTCCTCAAACTGAACTAATTGGAGCGATGGCATATGCAATTAGTAAATTAAATGATAATAAATATGACTATGTATTAAAGTTAAATAATATGATCGTTGATCACTTGGCAAAATATCCAAAAGTAGTAATAAATTCACTAAATACATCAATCCCACACATCTTAAATTTAAGTGTGTTGGGAGTTTATAGTGATGATACTCAGGGCTATTTTGCTAATAAAGAAATGTATTTATCAACTAAGACTGCATGTTCTTCATACGGAACATATTCTCAAGTAGTTTTTGATTTAACTCATTCTAAAGAAAGAGCTGAATCATCAATTAGGATTAGTTTATCTAAATATACAACAGAAGAGGAAGTAAAATCATTACTTAATGAGTTTGATAACTATTTAGGTGATTTATGAAAATTATTAAAATTACGGCAATTTGGTGTACATCGTGTATTATTGTAAATAATCACTTAGATGAATTAAAGAAAGAATTTGATTTTCAAACAATCAATTATGATTATGATTACTCACCCGAAGTAGAAAATTATAACGTTGGTAAGATATTACCAGTATTAATATTTATCGATGAGAACAATAATGAAATTAAAAGATTCATTGGCGAAAAAAACAAAAAAGAATTGATTAATATTCTAGAAGAAATGGGGAATAGACATGTTTAAAAAATTTATTTTTATTTTATTATGTTTTTTTATTTTTATAGTTTCTCCTAAGGCAGAAGGTACGATAAATGCACATTTATTTTATCGTGATGGATGTCCTCATTGTGATTCTGAAAAAGAATTTTTTAAAGAATACTTAAAGACTCATGATGATGTTAAATTATATATATATGATGTTGTTGATGATGAAGATGCAAGAAATTTATATAAAGAAGCTCAAGATGCCGTGAATAAAAAAACCTCTGGAGTTCCTTATTTAGTTATTGGTAATCAAACAGTAATTGGTTATGCAAATGACCGAACAACTGGAAAAAATATTGAAAGAATTATTGAATATTATCGTAATAATCCGTACCGAGATTTAATTGGTGAAATTACCGGAATTGTTGAAGTTAATGATAAAATTATACTGCCCGATAAAGATATCTTAAGTGACAATATAAATATTCCTTTTTTTGGATCAGTTAATCCAAAAGAAACTTCATTGCCTTTAATAGCAATGGTTATTGGTTTTATTGATGGATTTAATCCCTGTGCAATGTGGATTTTAATATTTTTAATTACTATGCTTTTCGGGATGAAAGATCGTAAAAAAATGTGGATTCTTGGTGTGACATTCTTACTTGTTTCTGCATTTACTTATTTTATATTTATGGTTTCTTGGTTAAATATTGCTCAATTTATGAGTCAAATTTTCCTATTTAGACTTATTATTTCCTTAATTGCTTTAGTCTTTGGAATCATTAATATTTCTAAATTCTTTAAAAAAGCTGAAGATGGATGTGAAGTAGTAGATGATAAAAGAAGAAGAAAGATAATGGACCGAATTAAGAATATTATTTCAGAAAAAAAGTTTATTCTAGCATTATTTGGTATTGCAATACTTGCAGTTATGGTAAATATTTTTGAACTATTATGTTCACTAGGATTACCAGTAATATATACTCAAGTATTAGCAATGAATGATTTATCAAATAGTCAATATTATACTTATCTTCTAATTTATATCTTATTCTTCTTATTTGATGATTTATTAATCTTCTTTATTGCAATGAAATCATTGAAAATTAAAGCAGTTTCAAATAAATACACAAAATATTCTCATTTAATAGGTGGAATAATAATGTTATTAATTGGTTTATTAATGATTTTAAAACCTGAATGGTTAATGTTCAATATTTAAAAAAAGAATCTTATGATTCTTTTTCTATTAACTGGTATTCTGTACAAGCTATTTTATATTCTTCTTTCTCATCTTTAAAATAAATATAACTATTAGTATCATTTTTATCATAAACATTAAAAGAATCACTTATTATATTTTTATATATTTTTCGAATATTTATATTATCTAAACAAGCAAGATCAATCGCCTTATTATTTTTGATTATCTCATTTGCTATTAATTCTTGTTTGTTTAATTTATAGGGCATTGCAATTACTTGATCACAATTAAATGAAAAAAGAATATTAGCGTGATTGTTATTTATTATAAGATTGTATTCATTTCTAGAATTATATTTTACATATTTACTAGTAATCATATAATGAATATCATCTTTACTTGCAATTTTACAATTAAGAGTAACATATTCATTATTATCTAAAACATTTAGAATTTGTTTATCTTCTTCACTTAGAGATAAAACTTTTTTATTAGAATTAAGAAGATACAAAGAAAGTATAATTAAGATAAGTGATATCGATATATAAATTATTTTTCTTTTCATAAAACCTCTAAGTTAATTTTAACATGTTTTAATTTTTTTTGTGTCAATAAAATAAATAATAGTTAGAATTGATTATTTAATATGATAAAATATGTGTAGAGGTGTAATATGTTAAATGAATTTTCTAATCCAGAAACGGCTGATTATGATCTTAAAGTAGCTGTAGAGAGTGAAACACAAGATATTAATTATGCAAATAATTATTCTCAAACATTATTAGAATTAGCTAAAATTATTGAGGGTAATTATGCTGAATATGGTATTTCATTAGAAGAACAAGAAAATCCCACTCAAGATACAATTTTAAAAATATTATCTAAGTTACCAGAAGAATTACTAAATAAAGTTAGTAGAGAAACTATCCTTTTACTTAATAATCCTCTTGAAGAAGAATTATTAAATTTAGTTGGATTTCTTGATGAATATGATCTTCCGCGTTATGGAATTACTTTAGCAGAGTATTTCTATCCAACTGAGGAAGTATTAAACAAAGTAAAAAAACATCTAAAAGAAAAAGATGAACTAACTGCTCAAGATTTTGAAAATGGCTCATTATCTGAAACCCAATTAAAAGACGAAAGTGAATTAACTGCTGAAGATTTTGATGATAGCTCATTATCTGGATATCAATTATAAATATATAAATTACTAATTGCTTTTTAATTAATTATAATCTATAATTAAAAGGCAAATTAATGTCTTCTTAGCTCAGTTGGTAGAGCAACTGACTCTTAATCAGTGGGTCTAGGGT
>CAZIUX010000070.1:0-4637 GCA_964542795.1 uncultured Muribaculaceae bacterium | reverse complement strand
CTTCAGTTACTTTAGCTGTTCCTATATCTAAATCTTTAAATATTTGAGTAGAATCAGCATTTATAATTTCTCCATTAAAGTGTTTGGCTAATTCAATAGATAATTTAGTTTTACCTACAGCAGTAGGTCCTATCACAACTATAATCATTTTGTTTTTACCCTTTCATCATAAATATAAATAGATTTATCAATAATATCTAGTGACTCATTGATCATATCACCATTAACATTAATACCAATAGTATTTAAAATTTTATATATTGATAAGTCAGCATATTCATTTGAATTTATTTGATCATTAAATCTTACAATGTCTTCAATTTTACAATGTTTTATTGCATAATAACTTAATAATGTTCCAACTATATATCTATAATTATATTTAACTAAAGCAGTCATTTCTTCTTTCGTATCATTATGAGAATTATTTTTACGCAAATCATTTAATTGCTCTAAAAAATGTATACATTCTTTATCAAATTTAGCATCCTTTATTTCTAATATTTTATTCATATCATTAATTGTATTATTATTTATATTTCCAAGTTCTTCATAGGCCAATAATATAGTTATATAATTATAACATTTATAATTGTTTCTAAGCAGTGATATTATCCTAGAATTTGTATTTACTTCCTCAACAGAAACATTTTTTTTATTTAATAAATATTCTTTCGCAATTAATTCAAAATAAATTGAAATAAACTCTGTAAAAAATTCATATGCTTGTGTTCTTTTTACATCAGAATTTAAATAATGAAAAAATTCATGAATCAATGAAAGTACATCATCATAACTAAAAATTCTTTTTATATTAATTTCTTTTTTTATATGATTATTATCTGTAATAGTTTTAACATGACTATCATAATATTCTTCTTCATAATCAAAATTTAATTCTCCATTTTCTATTATATTATCAAATTGTTCTAAATACTTTGGATTAATATTTTCAATTATTTCTCGTGACAATAAATAAACTTCATTGAATGTTATATTGTTTTGATTATTGATTGATTTTATCGATTTACCATGAAATCTATCAAAAATAATAGCAGTCACTTTAAAAATATCCATAAAATTATCAACAAATATTTTATTCGCTTTATTCAATTCCATTAATATATCATTTAAATAATTATTTAATTCATTATATTGTTTTTCTGTCATACAACCCACCTATAAAAATTATATCAAAAAAAGACTAAAATGTCTTTAATTTGATTTAATTTGTTTAATATAACTTTTTTCTATTTTTTGATATGATTTATCAGTTAAATCTAAATCTTCTTTATCCATATAATCTAAATCTAAATATGTAAGCATTTGTTCTAAAGTATAAGTATTTAATGAATCATTTATATCAATAAATTCTGCTATATTATTATTTTTTAATATTCTATTATGCATATAGGAAGCAAGTGTATATCCAATTATATATCTTTGTTCATAAAAAATACTTAATTCTTTATTATCGAAAATATCTTGAAGACTTTGTATAATAATTTCTATTTCATCCATTGAATATCTTGCTACTACATTTTTTAAATCATTAATATTTAAGAATCCTGTTTCTAAATATAAATTTATAAGTTCTAATTCAAATTTACATGATATTGATTTAGTTTGTAATGCATATTGTGTTGATTTCTCATTTATTAAGTAATCTTTAGGTCTTTCATTATTGTGAAAATAATCTTGTTGTAGCATTTCTCCTAATAATGAAACAACTTCACAAAATAAATATCTATTAATTGAAAATTGTTCTGATATACTCATATCATGTATTATTTCATGTGTTATTGTATATGAATCTTCTAATGTTCCTGCAATAGGAAAATGAATCACTTTTTTACCATTCACAAGATTAGAAAAAGCTAAACTATCTATATCATTATTAAATAAGAATACACCTTCGTTTCTTCTTTTATCTAAGTAAGAACTATATTCTCTTGAAAGAGATGAAAAGAACTTTTTTGAATATTGATAATTTTTTTCAAAATCAACGTTATTTCTATATTTTGGTATTTTAATATTTCTTTGATTAAAAAGAATGATATTATTTAATTTATTTACAAATGATAATTGATCAATATGATTTATTTCATATTTTATTAACTCTCTTTGCATAATGTCATTTAATTCTTGCATACAACTTACTCCCTACAACTTTATAAAATATTATATCAAAAAAAGACTAAAAAGTCTTTTATTTTATAAACATTGCATCACCAAATGAAAAAAATCTATATTTATTTTTAACTGCTTCATTATAAGCTGTCATAATATTTTCTTTGCCTGCCAAAGCACTAACTAACATAACTAAAGTTGATTTTGGTAAATGAAAGTTAGTAATTAATGCATTTATCGCTTCAAATTCATACCCAGGATATATAAATATTTCTGTGTTACCACTACATTCTCTAAATTCACCATATTTTTTTATAATAGTTTCTAATGTTCTAGTTGAAGTAGTACCAACACTAATAATTCTTTTATTATTTTTTTTAGCATTATTTAATATATCTGCAGTTTCTTTACTCATTTGATAAAACTCACTATGCATAACATGTTTAGTAACATCTTCAACATTAACAGGTCTAAATGTACCTAATCCTACATGTAAAGTAACATAACATATAGTTATTCCTTTTTCTTCTATTATATTCATTAATTCTTTAGTAAAGTGAAGTCCTGCTGTAGGAGCAGCCGCACTACCAATGTTTTTAGCATATACAGTTTGATATCTAGATTGATCACTTAATTTTTCAGATATATATGGAGGCAATGGCATAGTTCCAAGTTCATCTAATATTTCCATAAATACGCCACTATAATTTAATTTAATATGTATTATTCCATCATTTAATATTTCAGTTATAATACAGCTAAGTTTATCACTAAAAATAATTTTAGTTCCTATTTTTAATCTTTTAACTGGTTTTGCTAAACATTCCCAAATGTCATTACCATTATCTTTTAATAAAAGTATCTCTATAACAGCATCAGTAATATCCTTTTTCCCAATTAATCTTGCTGGAATAACTTTAGAATCATTTAATACTAATACGTCTCCTTTATTAAGATAATTAAGAATATTATAAAAATATTCATGAGTTAAATTACCATTATCTTTATCCATTATTAATAATTTAGAATCACTTCTAGTTTTTAATGGAGTCTGAGCAATTAATTCTTTTGGTAAATCATAATCAAATAATGAAATATCCATTTCATAACCCCTTTTCTTTTTGCACGATTATTATAATAAAAAAAGATAGAATTGTCTATCTTTTTTTATTATAATTATTTTTTATATTTAAATGATTTAATCTCTGTTTCTTTTATAGAAGTATTTTTTAATTTAATACCATTTATCAAATTATCTAAACCATGTATATCTGTCTTATTGCATTCATAAAATGGGTACTTTATTCCATATTCTTTTAATAAATTATAATTTTTACTTATTTTGCTAAGTTTAATTAGCTCAATTAATTTAACCCTCTTAATGCTCTCTAAACTAATACTTTTAGTAAGTAATAAAAAACCAAATAAAGAACCAAATATATTATCCATTTCAGTATCAATAATAATGCCCTCATTATTTAAACATGCAAATATTGTTGTGGCACCAAGTGCACCAATTCCTAATGCCTTAATATAATCTAATACAATAGAATAATCCCTATTTAATTTTTCTAAACATTCTTTTTCATATTTACTTTTAGCTAATTCAATATTATATTCTGTATTTTGCATAGTGAATATTGCACCATTATCATATAGAATTTCTAAAATATCGTTATTTTGTACTATTTTATTAATATAATTTCTTTTCATATAATATCTCCCTTAAAAACGTATAAATAATATATCAAAAAGAAAATTATAAATCAATATTAATCCTTATTAATATTTAAATGTTGATATGATTTATCAGTTGCAACTCTTCCTCTTGGTGTTCTTTTTATAAATCCTTCTTGTAATAAATAAGGCTCAACTACATCTTCTATAGTTGTAATTTCTTCACCAATAGCAGTAGATATTGTTTCTACTCCAACAGGGCCACCATTAAATTTATTAATTAAAGTTTCTAAATACTCAATATCAATATTATCTAATCCATATTCATCTACTCTTAACTTATTTAAAGAATCATTCACATTTTTAATATTTATTTTCTCATCGTTTACAAGAGCAAAATCTCTTACTCTTTTAAACAATCTATTTGCAACTCTAGGAGTCCTTCTGCTTCTTTTAGCAAGACATAATGCAGCTTCTTCAGTTATATCGCTTTGTAAAACTTTTGATGTTCTTAAAATAATATTTTTTAAGTCCTCAACTTTATAATACTCTAATTTACAAACAATACCAAATCTATCTCTTAAAGGGTTTGATAAATCACCCGCTCTAGTTGTTGCACCAATTAAAGTAAAGGGAGGTAAATCTATTTTAATATTTTTACTTGTTGAATCTGACCCAATAATAATATCTAATGTAAAATCTTCCATAGCTGAGTATAATATTTCCTCAACAAATCTAGGCATACGATGAATTTCATCAATAAATAATACATCTCCAGGTTCTAAACTTGATAATATTGCAGCTAAATCACCAGTTTTTTCTATTGATGG
>CAZIUX010000069.1:0-4654 GCA_964542795.1 uncultured Muribaculaceae bacterium | reverse complement strand
ATTATATCAATTACTTCAGATATAGTTAATCGTTCTCTTTTCTTAAGTAATTGTTTTAAATGTTTACCTTCAATATATTCCATAACAATATAATATTGACCATCATCTTCACCTACATCATATACTTCTACTATATTTTGATGTGATAGATTTGAAGCGCTTAAAGCTTCACGTTGAAAACGACGAACAAATTTTTCATCACTTGCTAAGTCACCTCTTAATACTTTAACCGCGACATTACGATCTAAAATAGTATCATATGCAAGGTAAACATTAGCCATTCCGCCCTCGCCTATCGACTTAATAATTTGATAACGATCGTTAATTTTTTGTCCCTTCATTATCATTAATTCTCGCCTCTTTCTCTATCTAAATATGCAATTGAAATATTATCCGTTCCCCCACGAACATTACTTTTCATAATCAATTTTTCAACTTTCTCCTCGATACTTAATGTATCATCTATTAATACTTTTTCTATTTGTTCAAATGTTAACATATTGGTTAGTCCATCACTACATAGTAATATTCCATCAATATCAGGATCTAAAATATCAAATATATCAATATCTTGTTTTGGTCCAGCGCCTAATGCTTTCATCAAGACATTCTTCTTAGGATGGAATGCAGCTTCTTCTTCCGTTAAATCTCCTGCATCTATTAAAAGTCCCACCAATGTATGATCTTTTGTAACTTTATGTAATTTTTTGTTTTTTAAAACAAATCCTGATGAATCTCCAATATTACCAAAAACCAAGAACTCGCTTGTTAAAACTACAAGGACTACGGTTGTACCCATTCCAGATGTATTTTCATGGTCTTGTGTATATTTAATTATATTAGAATTTACTTCAGCAATATTTTCTTTTATCCAGTTGAAGGCATCAGCTTTTCCTCCAATGCTTGCTAATTTAGAAAATCTTGTTCCTAAATGAGTTACAACTAAAGAAGAAGCGACTTCACCTGCACGATGTCCCCCCATACCATCAGCAACAATCATTAAATATTCGTTTGATAAATTTTTTATAATTGTTACACTATCTTCATTATGACTACGTAATTTTCCAGAATCTGTTTGATAAAATATTTTCACTAATTCACCTCTTTAGCACGAAGTTGACCACAGGCAGCATCGATGTTTTCGCCAAATTCTTTACGAATAGTTACATTAATTTTTTCTTTTTTTAATGTATCAAAAAAATCCATGATTTTTGTTGATTTTTTAAATGATATATTAGAAGTTTCATTATAAGGAATAAGATTAACATAAACGTTCATTCCTCTAATTAATTTAGCTAACTCTATAGCATTTTCTTTACTATCATTTACATTATCTATCATAACATATTCTATTGTTACTCGTCTATTAGTTTTTAATATATAGTTTTTTAGTGAACTAATTAATTCATCTATAGGATATACTTTATTTATATTCATTATTTGGTTTCTAATTTCATCATTTGGAGCATGCAAACTTATTGCTAAATTTATTTGTAAAGGCAAATCACTAAATTCATTAATTTTAGGAATAATCCCACATGTTGAAACAGTAATATGACGTGCACCAACTGCTAAATACTTTGGTTCGTTAATTATCTTAATAAACTTAATTAAGTTATCATAATTATCAAAAGGCTCGCCGATTCCCATAACTACAATACTTGATATTCTCTCGCCAATATCTTCTTCAACCATTAAAATAGGTATAACCATTTCCGAAACAGATAAATTTCTTACTTTTTTTAACCGGCCACTTTCACAAAAAGTACACCCCATGTTACAGCCAACTTGTGAAGAAACACATAAACTATTTCCATAATCATGTTTCATTAAAACTGCTTCAATTAAATTTCCATCACTAAGTTCAAACAAATACTTGTGGGTATCGCTTGTTGATTGTTTTTTTACTATTTTTAATCTGGCAGTAGAAAAATTATTTTCAAGTAATGAAATAACATTTTTACTTAAGTTAGTCATTAGGTTAAATTCATTAATTCTTTTTTTATAAAGCCATTCAAAAACTTGGCTAGCTTGGTACTTCTTTCCATTGTTATTTATAAAAAATGTTTCTAATTCATTTAATTCTAAATCATATATATTCATAAAATCACATGAACATTATATCATAAAAAAACCAATAAATATTGGTTTAATATTGTTTATTAGTTTTTCTTTTTTGTTTTTGTTTTGGTTTTCTTATTCTAATTGTGACTAATTTACCACTTAAATATTTTTTAATATTAATTTCTTCAGTTCCATCAAACATATCACTTTGTATCGATAAATTATGAATAAAATCACAATAATTAAATTTAGAATCTATGGGATCACCTTGAATAAATTTTACATATAATTCTTCTTCAAATTTATCTGAAGGTTTATTTTCTATTTTATATTCTAGTGGGGACTCATGTAGTATAATATAATTTCTTTCTTCATCATTAAACAGTTTTAATTCTGTTAATAAATATACTATATCTGTATCGGTTTTTCCTTCTCTTCTTAATAAAGCATAATAATAATCCAAGTAAGTTTTATCATCAACTGCAATTGGTTCATTTTCTACTCTTGAAAAAACTAATTGATTAGGACCAATTCTAACAAGTTCAAAATCTGCATTATCAATAAATACTTCCTTATGATTTCGTGCATTAGGACAATATATTTTTACATCATCAGTTATTTGCATTTTTATCACCCCTCCTATAGTCAGTATGCATAAGTACCATTGCTCTTCTTTCTTTTTCTTGTCTTTTTTCATGTAAATATTTAGAAATCAATTGTCTTGGAACATCTTTAATTAATTGATTAAATTCAGTTGGTGGATAGTATCTACAAGTTACGCTATTATAAATCATTGAAATAATTTTACCGGTCTTATTTATATAACAATACAAACTGCCGCTTAATACATTATCATCCACTTCTACTTCAATATCAACATAAGCTTGTGCTACCGATTCATTTTCTTGACTTACAGACAAGTTTTCTTGAGAATCTTGATTTGAAAAATAGTCTCCAGTTCTTTTTACTTTACCAAATTGATAAATATAAGAAAACATTTCGGATGTTGTAAGGCAAAGGTTCAAATCATATAATCTTTCTCCTTCTGGAAATTTAAGTTTTATGATTTTTTCATCCATAACTTCAAATCCTTTAGCATAATTAAATACTGTACATCCATATGGTGCATACTTTCCGTAGCGATTAACATATTCTAAATAGGTTTTTGTTTGTTTATGATATAAAGATCTATGATTATTATCATTAACAATTTCATATTTTGTTACAATAAAATCTTCATCAGATAATACATCTATTCTAATAATATTTCTACTTGGCTCAATAACTACTTCAAGTGTTTCTTCATCAACTAATCCTAATGATGTTATACCAGCTTCAATAGAATCATAATTATATTGGCTGTTTATTGTACCACATCCATTTTCTGGAACTGTAACTGTCATATATTTTTTCATATATTCTCCTAAAAATTTCTCATATTATAACACTTTTTTTAAAATTGTCTATTTGTTTTAATTCAAAAACTTAATTTTTCACTAAATTTTCCGGTTTAAATTCGTTATTATTATAAAAATTAAAAATATCTTGATTTGCCCGTTCTTCTAATCTTGTTTGACCGCGGTTATTATATACTACCGGATAAACATGGGTAGTTATGTCATATCCTAAACTTTTATATGTTTCTGTTATTTTTTTAAATCTATCCAGCGTAGTTAACTCTTCCGTTTCATAAATATAATAAAAGAATTTAATCTTTTGGTATGACTCTTCATCAAAGTTTTTTCCAATTATCTTTTCGATATCATTTGTTCCAATAGGATAAAATAATTCATTTTCATTAATTTGACTCATTGGTAATGTAATTGAACTATCTCCACACCCTACGCATAAACTATCAATTATATCAGGCTGTAAAAGAGCAAATCTCTCTGCAAACACTCCACCTGATGAATATCCTTTTAAGAATATTTTATCGCTGATACTTTTACCAGTCATTTGAAATATTCGTACTTTAGCATCTTCAATCATTTTTATTACTTGAAGATCAATCCTTTTATATTTTTCATCTAGTTGTTTATCAAAACATTCACTAGGCAACTTTTGAAAGTAGGTAATTCCTTTCACTCCTTGAAATAATGGTACAATTGCCGGAATTTTCTTATTAGGAAAAATTTTCCCAAGACTTTGCAGTATTTCTAAACCGGATCTAATTAACTTATTATTATTATTTGAACTTTCAAGAATATTTGGTTCAACAATTAATCTTGTATTATCTTTTAGATCATAAGGTATAGCTAATAAATAGCCAAAATTATAACCTCTATTTTTATTTGAAAAAATATAATAAACATAATAATTTACTCCGCAATTTTCAACTTGCTCTATCAATATATTATCATTCATTTACTTCTCCTTTTTTGTTATTATACCACTTTTATTGGCATAATGGTATCAATGGAAAAAAAGACTACATACTATGTAATCTTTAAAAAATATTGATAAATATTAATTAATAAAATAAATTATTTTACTACAATACTGCATCTAAAACCTAATACTGCTGCAGATTGACCGGGAGTATTACTAAATGCAAATATACCAACACCAGTTGTATTATTTGTTGATCCTC
>CAZIUX010000068.1:4351-4680 GCA_964542795.1 uncultured Muribaculaceae bacterium | reverse complement strand
CAATAACTGTTAATTCACTTAAATCATCTTCTGCATCATCGTCATCTTCGTCAGCATCTATATCGATTATATCTTCTTCATCGTCTTCTTTATTTGTATCATCAATTTCTACATCTTCAAGAAAGTCATCGTCTTCATTATCTATTTTAATTTTATGACTATGATTTACTCTTAAGTCCCAGAAACCATTTTCTAACATTATAAATCTCTTATCAGTTGACAGTAATTCGAAAAAATCACCAATATGTTTTTCATATTCAGATTCAGCTAATTTCATTATATTTAATACTTTCATTGGCGCATTTTAGGCATCCATTCCCATTTAAGTG
>CAZIUX010000068.1:0-4341 GCA_964542795.1 uncultured Muribaculaceae bacterium | reverse complement strand
TTAGTTTCATTATATTTAATACTTTTATAAACAAATCTTTAATGGTCATTTTTTGACCATTGTTTTTTAATATTGCATATGCAACGTCGTCATAAGACATTAATTCTAATTCTTCATCAGTTAATATTTCTTTCATAAATCCTCCTACATTCTTTCTGGTGGATTAACACCAATTAAATTTAATGCATTATACATTGTATTCTTAACTGCGAGCAATAAATTCAAGTTTTCATTTGTTAATTCTTCGTTTTCATTAACAAATCGATATTCATTATACAAGTAATGAAAAGAAGTTGCAAGGTCATAAACATAATTTGTAATTAAATGAGGAATTTCTTTTAAACCAGCATCAGAAACTATCTTTGGAAAATCATATAATAGCTCTAAAATTGGAGTAGACTTATCTAAATCTATGTGTTCAAATTTGTTAGCTAAATTAACTTTATTGCTGTTTAGTATCGTACATATTCTTGCATAAGCATAAGATACATAATAAACAGGATTATCGTTTGAGTATTTTATAGCTTTATCAAGATCAATATCCATTTGAGTATCTAGACTTCTTGCAGCAAAATAATATCTTGCAGCATTAACACCTATTTCTTCAATTAATTCACGAAGTGATAAGCTGTTTCCAGTTCTCTTACTCATTTTTAATTCTTGACCATCTTTGATAAGTTTTACTAGTTGTAATAATTTGATATCTAAGATATTGGCGTCATATCCCATTGGTGCAGATTTAATTCTATTAACATAACCATGATGATCTGTTCCTAAAATATCAACCAATTTTGTAAATCCACGATTTATTTTATCAATATGATATGCAATGTCCGGAACTAAGTAGGTATAAGTTCCATCACTTTTTAATAACACATGGTCTTTTTCATCAAGAAGGGTAGAAGACTTAAACCACAAGGCTCCGTCTTTCTCATAAGTATATCCTCTTTCAGTTAATGTTTTTATAATGTTTTCTAATGGATATTTTTTATAAATATCTTTTTCACTGGTTAATTTATCATATTCGACACCATAAACTTTTAAATCCTCAATAATTTTATTTATTAATCTATTAACTCCATACTCGATGAAGAATGATAAATCATTATTAACTAAATTACTTCCATCTTTTTCATATAATTCATTAGCTAGTTCAATAATTTCAGTTCCATAATATCCGTCTTCTGGAATAGAAAACTCTAAATTACATTTTTCAAAATATCTAGCTTGAATAGATAATCCTAAGTTATTAACTTGATTACCAGCATCATTTATATAATATTCTCTGGTAACTTCGTAGCCTAAGAATGATAATATTCTATGCATATTATCTCCATAAGCTCCGCCTCTTGCATTCCCTGTATGTAATATTCCTGTTGGATTAGCACTTACATATTCATAATTAATTTTAGTTCCATTGCCAATATTGCTTCTACCATAATTTGTGCCTAGTTTATTTATAGTATTTATGTTGTCTAGTAAATAAGTTTTATCAACAAAAAAGTTAATAAATCCTGGTGATTTTATTTCAATACTTTTTATTTCTTTTAAATCGATTGAATTCTTTAATCTTTCTGCTAGTTCCATTGGAGAGAGATTATTTTGTTTTGCTAATTTTAAACAAATATTTGTTGAAAAATCACCATTTTCTTTGCTTTTAGGTATTTCAATATTTATTTGTTCTTGATAATCAATTCCAAGAGCTTGTAATCCATCTTTAATTATTTTTTCTATTATTAAAATCATATTTGACTCCTTCAATTTTTTGCATATAAAACATTATAAGTTATTTAATAAAAAAAAGGAATATTAAATTCCTTATTTATATACTTTTATGATTAATTGATAATATTGTTCAAAATTATATGTATCCATATCTATTTTTAAACCGGCACTTTCGATTTCTTTTTTTAAGTCTTCAAAGGCTTTTTCAACTGATTTAAAATTTTCTTTATCAATTCTTATTTTAATTTCTTCAATCTTAGGAGATTCAGATTCTTGACTTTCATAAAGTGGAGTAGGGTTTTGATCAACTGAAGATAGTTGATTATATGAATTTAAGAAGTCATCAGCAGGAGCTGATTCTTCTTTAATTGGCTCATTACTTACAGGAAGAATAGATAATTCTTCTAATGATGGAATTGATAATGATGACGATTCTTCAGGTTTTTGTTCTTCAGGTTTATTTGATTGATTAAAAAAATTAAAGAAACTATTATCAGTATTTATTATACTTGCTTCTTTTTCTGATGGTATTTGTTTTGGTTCATCAATATTTATTGATTCAGATGGATTAGTAATAACTTCTTCAACCATTGGAGTAGCTAAAAATGTTTGATCACTTGGTGGAGTTTCAATCATTTGAACTGGTTCAAATTGGTTACTAGAGTTAACAACGGAATTTTGTTCTTGAGACATATTATCATCTATATTGAATGTTTCTTGATGGTTATCACTTGTTGTAACAACGTTTTCTACTACTGGGGCATCAATAAACATTGGTTCTGGAACTTGTGATAAGTCAGGAGATGGATTAAATTCATTAGTTTCTGATATATTTGTTAATAAATCATTTGAATTATTTAACGGTGTAACTGGTTCATTAAATATAATGGTATCTAGTTTTTCGATTTTTCCGTCTTCTTCAGTAGTAAATAATTCCATAGATTCAGGACCTCGTTCTTTCCATTTTTGAATTTCTTGATCAAGTTGTTTAACAGTTAGTCTTTCTCTTTCTATCCTTTCTTTAAACTCTTTTTGCTTATTAAAGTCAGGTACTGCTAATAAACTTCTTGCATGTCTTTCAGATATTTTTTCTTCAAGTAAGGCTTTTTGAATATCTTCATCTAAATTTAGAAGTCTTAATTTATTAGCTATAGAAGATTGAGATATTCCCATTTTAGCCGCTAATTGTTCTTGGCTTAAATATCCTCTATCTAGTAGCTTTTTATATGATTTAGCTTCTTCAATAGCAGATAAATCTTTTCTTTGTAAATTTTCTACTAATGCTATTTCAGCACTTTGATTATCATCTAGATTAGTAATTATTGCAGGTACTTTCGTTAAACCTGCTATTCCAGCTGCTTTAAAACGTCTTTCCCCAGCAATTATTTCATATTTATCGCCTAATTTTCTTAAAACCAAAGGTTGAATTACTCCATGAACTTTTATTGAGCTTGCTAATTCATTAATTTTTGTTTCATCAAAAGAAAGTCGTGGTTGAAAACGATTTGGAATAATGTCTTCTAAAAATACTTCTGCCACTTGTGGTTCAATATTCATCTTTATTTGCCCCTTATATTCTTATTCTAATCATAATAATACTTTAATTATCATTTATTTTCAATGGTTTTTTCAATATTTGTGAATATTCTCTTGGATATTTGTTTGGGGTAGCAGTTATTTTTTTAATAAGTATTAAATTTCTTACTGATTTTTCAATTGGTAAGAAAAAATTAATTATTCTACTTACTTCTCCACCCAGTAATTTAATTGATCCATTGTTATCATTTAATTCTTCTTCTAAAATACCTTTCATTGCGAGAAAATATCCATTAATACTAACAAGTGGTAGACAAAGTTCTACTAATATATTTAGGCTTTTTACTGCTCTTGCAATTACTAAGTCATATTTCTCACGATTTATTTTTGCATAACTTTCACTTCTATCACAAATAATATTAACTTTTTTTAAATCTAGTTTTTTGACAAGTTCAGATAAAAATTTTGTTTTTTTATTGTTTGAATCAAGAAGAGTTAATTCTATATGAGGATAAAATATTTTTATGACAACTCCAGGAAATCCTGCGCCTGTTCCAATATCAATTAAATTATTTATACTAGTAAAGTCAATTATTTTTGCTGGACTAATTGAATCATAAAAATGTTTTTCGATTACTTCTTCATAATCTGTAATGCTAGTTAAATTGGTATGTTTATTGTATTCAATTAAATAATTATAATAAACATTTAATTGATTAATTATTTCATCAGTAATTGTTACATTAATTAAACTAAGTTCATCTTTTAATTCTTCAATTGTCATAAGTATATTCCTTCTTTAAATATATATTTAGAACTGATATATCAACTGGATTAACACCACTTATTCTTGTAGCTTGTCCTATTGTAAGTGGTCTTATTTGATTTAATTTTTGTCTAGCTTCTGAAGCTAAATTATTTATTTTATTATAATCAATATCTTCAGGAATTTGTTTGTCTTCCATTTTATTTAATCTTTCAGCTTCAATTAATGATTTTTTTATATAGCCTTCATATTTAACTTTTATTTCTATTTGATTTAAAATATCTTCCCCATATTTTGATGAATTATCAATATAA
>CAZIUX010000067.1:0-4937 GCA_964542795.1 uncultured Muribaculaceae bacterium | reverse complement strand
ATTAACTAAAAATAAAATTGGATCATCACTTAAGATTTGAACACAAAGACTAATTAGTTTATCTAAATCTTTTTCAATTGACCAAACTTCATTTTTGCTTCCTCTTCCAAAACTAGGTGGATCCATGATTATCAAATCATATTTACTACCTCTAGTAATTTCTCTTTTAACAAATTTTATAACGTCGTCAACAATATATCTAACCTTTGATTCATCTAATTCATTTAATCTTACGTTTTCCTTTGCCCATTCAACCATGCCTTTAGAGGCATCAACATGAGTTACATGTGCCCCTTCTTTTAAGCAAGCAACCGTTAATGCACCAGTGTAAGCAAATAAATTTAATACTTTAACTTTACGATTAGATTTTTTAATTAGATTTCTTACATAATCCCAGTTATATGCTTGTTCAGGAAATAATCCAGTATGTTTAAATCCCATTAATTTTAAATTAAATTTTAAATCTTTATAACTTATTACAAAAGGATTGTATAATTCTTTATTTTTTATTTCCCAGCTTCCTCCACCAGAAGATGATCTTTCATATTTTGCATCATAGTTTTTCCAACTAACTGGCTTATCATTAACACTCCAGATGATTTGAGGGTCAGGTCTCCTTAAAATATATTTATTCCATTTTTCTAGTTTTTCTCCGCTAACCATATCAATAATTTGATATTCATCAAAATCATTTACGCTTATCATTTTTAACCTTTTTAGAATTATTTATCATTAAATTGTTAATATAATCTTTAAAAAAATCCATAAGTCCATAGATGAATACAAGAAATCCAATTACTACTGTTTGAAATTCAGCTTCAAATCTCATACTATATGATGTTATTATTCCAACAACAATAAAAATAATAAAACCATATAATTTAATATTAAATTGAGGTAACTTGCGATCATGTAAGTAATCTAATTTAACTAATTTCACAACAATCATCATACATACCCAGCTTAATAAAGTTACTGGCAAGAATATGTTATTATTTATTAATCCCAACATTCCAGGTAATGGAGATAAAAAACTAGCTACAGCAACTAATAAATTTTCTTTATCAGTTTTATCTTTTTGCACGATAAATTCAATTAGTCTTAATGCTCCAATCATTCCTAATGCAAAACAGAACAAATGTAATGGTTCAAGATTTCCAAACCATGGATAAGCAATTAAGCATAGTCCTAAAAACATTATCAAGAAATTTGGGAATAATTTTTCAATATTTATTTTTTTCATATACAATCCTCTTTCTACTTCATTTTAGTATATTGTTTATATTAATGCAAATAAAACGCCTTTATTCTTTTTTATATTTTTTATATATATTCATAACAAATACAATTGGAATTGCTAAAAATACAAGAACAATTGCATCATTAATTGGAATATTTTCTGTTTTTAGTAAATGAGAAAAAAATGGTACTTCACTTACAATAGTTTGTAATATTAAAACAACAGCAATTGCAAGGACTATAAAATAATTGTTTTTTAGTGGGATTTTAAATGCAGACTCTGTTTCACTTCGACAATTGAAAACATGAAAATTTTGCATGAATACCATTAATAATAAAATATAACCTCTTGCCGAATTTTCACTAATTCCTTTAAAATCTAATAAATATATCCAAGTTATAAATACTACTAAAGCAATATATGTTCCTGATAAGAGTATTTCTTCAACTAATTGTCTATTAAATATTTTTTCATCTGGTTTTCTAGGAGGAAGACTCATTACATCATAATTCTTTTTTTCATAAGCAAGCGCAACATCTTGAATACCATCTGTAACTAGATTAATCCATAATAACTGAATTGCTATTAACGGAATTGGATAGCCAAAAATAATTGATAATAAGAAGAATAATACTTCTGCCACACCACAAGATAAAAGCATATAGATTATTTTTCGAACATTACCGTAAGCAATACGTCCTTCTTCTACCCCAGCAACTATAGATGAGAAGCTGTCGTCAGTAATTATCATTGTACTAGTTTCTTTAGCAACATCAGTTCCACTTCCCATGGCAATTCCAATATTTGCCGTTTTTATTGCAGGAGCATCATTTACCCCGTCACCAGTTACGGCAATAAATTCACCATTATACTTAAATGCATTAACAATTTCATATTTTTGAATAGGTGTTACCCTTGAGAATACTCTTTTTTCATTAACAAATTTAGCTAAATCTTCTATTCCTTTATTAATGTATTCTTGTATTTCTTCTCCAGTAGTAACTTCAATTTCATTTTTTATAATCCCTAATTCTTTTGCAATTACAAAACTAGTAAGAGGATGGTCCCCAGTTATCATTAAAGTTTTTATTCCTGCCTTTTGACAGCTCTTAATTGATTTTTTAGCGTCTTCTCTTAGTGGATCGATAAATCCTACTAATCCTAAGAATGTTAATTTTTTTATATCTTTCTCGCTATAATTTTTTTTGTTTGGTACTTTACCTTTAGCAATAGCTAAAACCCTGTATCCTTTGGAAGCTAATTCGATATTTTGTTCAAGAATTAGTTCTTTATTAATTTTTTTGTTTATTTTTCCAACTAACATTGAATCACAAAAACTTAACACAGTTTCTAATGAACCTTTAACTGTACAATAATTATCTTTTTCCTTATAAAAAGTTGCAGAATATTTATTATCAGATTCATAAGGAATATTACTAATAATATTCTTTCCTTCGGTTATACCAGCTTTATAAGCAAGTGCTTTAAATGCTACATCTATTGAATCACCATGATATTTCCATTTATTTTCAATTTTTTCTAATTTGGATTCATTATTTATATACCCTAAATAACATAATTCTTTAACTTGAGCATTCATGTTACTGATTTTTCCATCGTCATTATAGCCACTTCCAAGAACATTATGTGATTTTCCACTAGGGAAAAGAATAAGTTTGGCTGTTTGTTCATTTAATGTTAATGTTCCAGTTTTATCACTTGCAATTATTGTACAACTGCCAAGGCTTTCAACCGAGTTTAATTTTTTTACTAAAACATTTCTTTTTAACATTTTTCCTGAAGCAATTGTTAAACACATTGTCATTGAAACTGGAAGTCCTTCAGGAATTGCTGAGACAGACAAAGCAACCGCAATGAAGAATACTTCTCGGGGAGCATAGCCTTTAAAAAACAATATCATTATTAGTAGTAAACAAATTAAAATAATTAATCTACTTATGTCATGTGTAAACTTTTCCATTCTTACTACCAAAGGAGATTTTTCATTTTTAGTATTGATTACAGTTGCCGCTATTTTACCAAATTCAGTATGATCTTTAGTGGAAACTACAACACATTTTCCTCTTCCTCTAATAACTGAAGTCCCTGCAAAAGCCATATTAGCCTGATCATTAATTACACAATCATGATTAATTTTATTAACACTTTTTTCATTGGCAATTGATTCTCCGGTAAGTATTGATTCATCAATTGTTAGGTTATTTGAGTAGACTATTCTCATATCAGCAGTAACTTTATCGCCCGATTCTAATAAGACAATATCACCGGTTACAAGTAATGATGAATCTATTTCCATCTCTTTACCCGATCTTATAACCTTTGTTTTAACAGAAAGAGCACTTTCCAATAAGGCTGCACTGTTTACTGCTTTCCATTCTTGAATTGTTCCTAATACAACATCTATTAAAATAACAAAAATAATAAAAACTGCGTCTATAAATTCACCAATAAACGCTGACATAACAATCGCTATTAACAAAATAATTACAATGGGATTAGCAAATTGTTCAAAAATAACATTCCAAATTGTAATTTCTTTGTTTTTGGGTAAAACATTTTTACCTTGAATTTTTAGTCTCTCAGCAGCATCTACTTCTGATAGTCCATTAATACTTGTCTTAAATTCTTCATAAACTTCGTCAGAAGTTCTCTTATACCACACTATAATCACCTACTATAAAAATATATCATTAAATGTTTTAAAAGTAAAACTAAGAGACTATTATTATTAATAAAAATTAAATAAAAAAAGATTAGCTTATTAAAGTTAATCTTTGATACCTTGTTTTATATTGAATCAAAGAAATCTTTTCTTATAAATTCAATAATTTTATTGCCATCTAAATCAGCATTTTTTTCTTCACCATCTATTGTTGAATACTTAATGTGAAAAGGAATAAATTCATCATCAAAATCTAATTCTTTAACAAAATAATCACTTATTAGTAAGTTAGATAAATGAATTCTTAATTGATCATGTAACATTATCGTTTTAATAATATTATTCACATCACCAAAAGCAATTTTGTTTTTTCCTTTAGAGTATTGAATTAATAGTTTAATTATTATTTTAGTTGCATCATTATGGCTTTTGCATTCATCTACATCAGGTAAATCATCAATTATAGTTGTTGATTTAAAATGTCCAATTCTTCTAATTACATGTTCAACAAGAACATAGCAAATTTGTTCCTCTGAATAGTTAAGTAAAGTATCACGGTTACTTAATCCAGAGATAAAAGATACATTTCTTTTAATAAAAAAAGAAATAATTCCTCCTAATGCTTGTCTTTGATCGTATTTATTTTTTGTATCATTGAAGGCTTTTTTTACTTGATTTAAAAATTTTTCAATATCTTGACCATTCTTCAAATCAGCCACCACCTTATTATATAAATATTATATCATGAAAAAGAAGTATTTTTTACAAAAAATACTTCTTATGTAAACTAGTCTATTATAATTCTATTACTGATTTTCCGCCCATATAAGGTCTTAATGGTTCGGCAATTAAAACTTTTTTGTCTTCAGTTAAGTTATTTTCTAAGTAGGCAATTAGACCTCTTGGTGAAGCTATAACCGTATTGTTTAAAGTATGAAGAATAGTTGTTTCTCCATTAATTTTAGCTCTTATACCTAATCTTCTTGCCTGAGCATCGCCTAAGTTAGAGCAACT
>CAZIUX010000066.1:0-5103 GCA_964542795.1 uncultured Muribaculaceae bacterium | reverse complement strand
AAGCTATAGAAAGTAACTATAGAGTTAATAATCCAGGCAAAAGTATTGATTTATCTGAAAAACATTTGGATTTTAACTTGGCAAGATCATATAGTGATTCTTCACCAAACCCATATGCTATATTTAACCTTAGAGAAATAAACAGTGCAGGTAATTATTTTCAAAGTTCATACTATTTAGCAACAGGTAGAGGAGTTGTTTTAGAAAACTCACTGCCTTGGTCTACAACTGTATCAACTCCAATAAACGCTCACTTAAAAAATGAATACATGGTTGATGAAACATCAATGTTGTTTGCAGATACATGTCAAGACAATGCTGGTTCAGCTCTTTATATGATTAAGCAAGCATTAGCTACTACAGGAGCTGTTACTGCATTGATGTATGGAAATACTTATTATTTTGCAGATGATAAGGTATCATTTTACTATTCTGGATTGCTAAATGCAACTCATGGTATAACGATAGTTGGTTGGGATGATAATTATCCGGCAACCAATTTTAAAACTACTCCTTCTGGAAACGGAGCATTTTTAATTAAAGATCAACAAGGTAGTAGTTGGGAATTTGGCGAAGACGGTTACTATTATATTAGTTATTACGATTCATTAATATGCGATACTGTTATGTCAATAAATGGAGTATCGCTTCCAAATGATAATAACTATTTTCATGATCGAGGATTTTTTAATTATTTAGCTTCTAAAACAAATAAAGTGTATTTTAAAAATGTATTTAGTAAAAAAACTTCTGGAACAGAAATTTTAAAAAAAGTAAATGTAGCTCTTGATTCAGGAACTCAATATAAAATATACTATAGTGAAACTGGAAATCTTGTTAATGCAGTCTTGCTAGATAGTGGTACTTCAAATACTATGAAAAATTATTCATTTACACTAGCTGAACCAATTTTAGTAAGTAATACATACAGTATAATTCTTGAATATACATCTACTAATACTGTTGAAGGTGATTATTACTTTCTAATTGATGATTACATGGATACTCAAACTAGAACAATGGCTGCTGGTGGCCAAGGATATTATGGCGAAGATGGGACTCAATGGCTTGATAGTATAACATCGCGTGAAGATTTTAAATTCTATCCGTTAATAAGAGCATTTACAGACAATGATCCAAGAAATATCCAAGTTGATGATATTACACCAAGCGCTCAAGAAATAAGTAATGAAACTGGTGGAAATTTCACAGTTGCATTAGATTTATCTAATATATTATTATCTGATTTAAATGTAAATATATTCAATAGTTCTAACCAAGATGTTACTTCTAAATTTACAATCACATCAAATGCAAACGGATTTGTAATTGCAGTTAAACCTGGCGAAACAGATCCTGGAACATTTAGGGTTGTTATAACATCTCAAGATGGTTTAATTTCAACTAATTTTCAAATTGTTGTTTCTGGTGTTAGCTCAGTACTAGTTAGCAGTATAACTTTAAGTGGTTCTTCAGAAGTATCTGTTAATGGAACACTTCTTCTAACTGCAACAGTTAATCCAGTTGATGCAACTGATAAAACATTAACCTGGACGTCAAGCGATACTGAAGTAGCAACCGTTGTTAATGGAACGATAACTGGTGTAAAAGCTGGGACTGTAACTATTACTGCTTCTTCTACAGATGGTTCAAATAAATCTGCTAGTATGGTGATTGATGTTATTGATACAACAGTTGCAATTGTAACTCCAGATGGCACAAGCTCATCGGCAGATTCTGGAACGGTAGATAATCCAAACACTGATGTTGCGACTTATACAATATTATTTATTGGTTTAGTATTAGGAACTGTTCTAATTATTTATACAGTTAGAAAAAATAATAAATATAAACCATTATAATAAAACTTTAAATCCAATTATTAAGTAATTGGGTTTTTTAATACTTTTTAGAGATTTTTTATTAATATTAAGATATAATGAATGTAGGTGATAATAGTGAAAATCATTAAATTCATTGGCTTAATTAACTTACTAATTTTATTAGTATTAGCAATATTTTCCTATTCAAATTTAGTTAAAGATAATAACCAACAAATTAAAGTAATTAAAAAGACTGTAATAGATAGTATTACAACTAAAGATGAATTAATTATAAGTGCGGTTGGAGATTGTACAATTGGTACTGATCCATCATATGGTTATAGTCAATCATTTACTTCGGTTTTTGATTCGGTAAATAAAGATTACGGTTATTTTTTTAGGGGAGTAGGAGATGTAGTTTACAAAGATGACTTAACAATAGCAAACCTTGAAACTACTTTTACAGACGCTACTAAAGAAGCTGTTAAAAAGTTCAATTTTAAAGGGCCAAAAGAATATGCAAACATTTTAACCCATGGAAGTGTCGAGGTTGTTAACACCGCAAATAACCACACTTATGATTATTTAGAACAAGGATATCAAGATACAATAAATACCCTTGATGAGTTTAAAGTCGGATATTTTGGTGAAAGCAATTATTTAATTAAAGAAGTTAAAGGGATTAAAATCGGACTTATTGGTTACTATGTGTTAGAAAATCCGAATATCTATGAAGATGTTAAAACTGGACTTGATTATTTAAAAAGTCAAAATGTTGACCTAATCTATGTTACATATCATTGGGGAATTGAAAGATCATATAAACAAAACAATGACCAAACTAATCTTGCACACTGGACAATAGATAATGGAGCCGATCTTATTATTGGTCATCATCCACATGTAATTCAAGGAGTGGAAAAATATAAAGATAAGTATATAATTTATTCACTTGCGAACTTTGTTTTTGGTGGAAATAGAAATCCAGATGATAAAGACGCATTTATCTTTCAAATAAAATATAATTTATTAAATAATGAAATAGTAGATAATCAAGTTAAACTTATCCCTGTTTCAGTATCAGGAAAAGACAATGTAAATGATTTTCAACCACAAATACTAGATGGTGAAAGAAAACAAAAAGTAATAAAAAAAATAATGAAATCAAGTGTTAATATACAAGAAGAAGAGGTTTTTAATGAAAACTAATATTCAAGGAATAAACGTTAATTATATAGATGAAGGAAAAGGAAATAATATTGTCATACTTCATGGGTGGGGCGCTTCAATCAAAGTAATGAATGGCATGTTTGAACACTTATCTAAAAATAATCGAGTAGTGGTATTGGATTTACCTGGATTTGGTGATTCAGATGAACCAAGTTATGGTTGGAATTTAGATAACTATGTTGATTTTACTCTAGAATTTATGAAGAAATTAAAAATAACAAATCCAATTATAATTGGTCATTCATTTGGCGGTAGAATTGCAATTAAAATAGCTAGTTTTGATAAAATAAAACTAAACAAAGTAATCTTAATTGACAGTGCTGGAATTAAAAGACAAAAGAAACAATCACTAAAAACAAAAGTAATAAAAACATTAGGAAAATTTGCTAAAATAATTAGTCCAAACTTGGTTCAAAAATTAAAAAATAAATTAGGATCAATTGATTATAAAAACTCTTCACCAATTATGAAAGAAGTATTAGTTAATGTAATTGAAGAAGATTTAACTGATTATTTGCCTAATATAAAATATTCTACTTTATTAATTTGGGGAGAAAATGATAATGATACTCCTTTTGCTGATGCTTTAATCATGAATGATAAAATTGAAGATTCAGGAATTGTCAAAGTTAAAAATGCTGGTCATTTTTCATTCATTGACAATCCAATTCTAGTCTATTCTGTAATTGATAGTTTTATAGGGAGTGATAAATAATGGAAATATTTATTCTGATTATTAATATAGTTGGTATTTGCTTATACTTTTTACATAATGTACACATTTACCAATTAAATTATTATAAAAAAATAGTCCAATGGAAATGGCTATTAAATAATATTATTCTTGTCATTATAAATACTATATTACCTACTTTAGGAATATTATTCTTTATGAAAGAGAATATTCCACTTACATTGATTATAAGTATACTAATAATTATCTTTAATTATCCGAAACCAGCTAAAAAGAAACTTGTTTTTACTAATAGAGTAATAAGAATGATTATAGAGTATGTAATTATTGTTACTTTAGTATCTCTTCTAGGTAATAATTTAAGTAATAGTATAATTATCTTACAAGTTATATTTATTTTGACTCCAGTATTACTAATATTAATAGATATATCACAAAATCCATTAAATAAATATATTAATAATGGATTTATTAATGATGCGAAGAGAATTCTAAAAGAAAAAGAAAATTTAACAATAATAGGCGTTACTGGTAGTTATGGAAAAACTAGTATGAAATTCTTCTTAACAGAATTTCTAAGCACCAAGTATGATGTTTTAATGACTCCTGGTAATTTAAATACAACATTAGGAGTAGTAAGGACCATTAGAGAAAACTTAAAAAGTAATCACGAAATATTTGTTTGTGAAATGGGCGCGACTAAATTAAATGATATTAAAGAAATATGCGATATAGTTAAACCCAAATATGGTATTATTACTTCGATTGGACCACAACATTTAGAAAGCTTTAAATCAATTGATAATGTTGTTAAAACTAAATTTGAACTTGCTGATTCATTACCTGAAGATGGAGTATTATTTTTAAATTATGATAATGAATATATAAAGAATAAAAAAGACAGTCATAAAATAATAAGTTATGGAATAGAAAATACAAAAACAAACTTGCATGCAACTAATATAAAAGGTAGTAAAGATGGTTTATCTTTTACTGTTGATAAAGTTAAATTTACTACCAAATTGATTGGTAATCATAATGTTTTAAACATAGTTGGAGCTTTAGCAGTTTGTAAACAACTGGGTATTGAACCTGAACATTTAGTTGAGAAGGTTAGAAAGTTAGAACCAGTGCCACATCGTTTAGAACTAAAAAATCAAGGGAATAGGATTATTATTGATGATGCATATAACTCTAATCCAGTAGGATCAAAATATGCGCTGGATACCTTAAATTATTTTTCAGGAATAAAAGTATTAATCACACCAGGGATGGTTGAATTAGGTGATAGTGAAGACAAGTATAACAAAGAATTTGGTGAATATGCAGCTAAAATATGTGATTATGTATTGCTCG
>CAZIUX010000065.1:0-5243 GCA_964542795.1 uncultured Muribaculaceae bacterium | reverse complement strand
TAAGTATAAAAACCCGGATTTTTTAAATTTATTGCTGGTAATGTTAAATAAAATAATATGTATGCATATCCTAAAACTATTAATAATTTTATGATAAAACTCTTCTTCATTTTGTTTTTCATATGTACTCCTTCTATTAAGATTTTATCATAAATAGGATAAATTTAATACTAGATTAAATATTTGTTATTTTTTAATTATTACTACTTGTAATTAAGATTATGCAATGCTATATTTATTTTAATGGGGGACACAATGAAGAAAAAAGCATTAAACAAAACACAGTTAATATTTTTATTAGACAGACTTAGTAAACCAACTCATCGTGAATATTTAGTAAAACTACTAAAACTAAACAATGAGGAAAAACATTTATTTAGAGAATTACTTTTGGAATTAGAAAGTGAAGGCTCGATTGTTATTGAGGGCAATAAAATAATTCCCAAACAATGCCGCATCGACAGAAAACCAATCGCGCTTGATTCAAAAATTATATTTGAATATATTAGCCAAAAGAAGAGATATGTTAAAATTAAAGAAATATATCAATATTTTAGTATGTATTATTCTGTAGATGATTCTAGTATAATGCGTATTCTTTCTGAACTAGAAATGACTGAAAAAATAACAAGTAAAAATGGTCGATTTAAGGTCAAAGAATTAGATAATAAATTAGAGTACAGTATAATTAAAAGAATTAATATGTTTTTTGATAAACCTAAAGATGAAATGAGATTAGGAAGATTATTAAAAAAATTAAAGATTAAAACTAATTATAAGAGCGATTTATTAAAAGTACTTGATGATCTAAAACATGATGGAAAAATTAAACCTAAAAAAGAAAATCAAGTAAGACACATCTATCATTTAGGGGTTAAAAAAGAAGTATCGTTAAATGAAGACACATTACTTACCTATTTCAATATGAGAAAAAAATCTGTTCCAGTAAAGACCATAATCCGTGATTTAGGTTTTTATGGAGAAGAAAAACATAATAAATTAATTGAATTATTATCTAAACTGGAATTAGAAGGTAAAATATATCAAAAAAAGATGGGATTTGCTTTATTACCAGAAGAATCAAATTTAATTGTTGGTCAAGTTATTCTTCCAAGACAAGGCAAAGGTTATGTTAAGAATGTTATAATAAATCCAGAATATTTAAATGGTGTTTTAAACGGAGATATTGTTTTGATTGAGATTATTAATGATAGTCCAAATCGTAGACCACAAGGAGTAATTAGAAAAATAATTAAAAGATCTAATTCTTATGCTCCATTTACATATCAAAACGGTGAACTAGTGCCTTATGGATTTACCTTTAATTATAAATTAGATATTGACCAAAATTTATTGGTAAATTTTCAAAATGGAGATCGTATCGGTGTATTATTATCTAATCAAATGGATAGAAATACATTTAAAGTTGAATCTCTTAAATTAATTGCTAGAAAAAATGATCCTGAAATAGAATACAAATCAATCGCAACCAAATATGGTGCTGACATTAGTCCAAGTCCTGAAATTGATTTAGAAGTATCTAAAATACCACAATGCATTACAAAAAAAGACCTTGTTGGTCGTATTGATTACCGCGATGAACAAACAATTACTATTGATGGAATACATACTAAAGATATGGATGACGCGGTATACTGTAAGAAACTTGAAGATGGATCTTTTATCTTAAATGTTCATATTACTGATGTTGCTTATTGGATATCTAGTCAATCAAAAATCTTTGAAAGAGCAAAAAATAATTCATTCAGTTTATATTTAGTTAATGTAGTCTTTCCAATGATTCATTCTTTATTAACAAATGGTATTTTATCTCTTAATGAAGGTGCTGATAGATTAACAGTAACTACCTCGATGAAAATAGATGCAGAAGGAAAAGTAAAAGATTACGATTTTAATTTTTCGGTTATACAATCCAAAAAGAAAATGACTTATGATGATGTTAATAAAATTATCGAAGATGGCATCATGGTTCCAGGATATGAGCCATATAAACAAGTTCTTAATGATTTAGCTTGTTTAACTGAAAAGTTAGAGTATCAAAGTAAATTAAGAGGTGCCTTAGAATTTGCTGAAACAGATCTTGATTTTGATGTTGATATAGATGGAAACCCAACACACTTCAAAAGAAAAGAAATGCGTACAGCGGAAAAAATGATAAAAGAGTCTATGATTTTAACAGGTGTTTGTTTTGCAGAATATTACAAGTGGTTAGATTTACCATTTATCAAAAGAGTTCATGTGAGTCCAAATGACGCAAAAATTAAAAGCGCTATTGAATACATTAATTCACTTGGATATAAAACTAGACATCCAAGAAATATAGATAATCCTAAAAATATTCAAAGAATTATTGAACAAATAATTAGTCAAATAGATAGTGAAGAAGAATTTATAATACTCGCTCCATATTTATTAAAGGGCTTGGAAAGAGCCGGTTATTCTATTGATGATTTAGGTCATTATGGTTTAGCACTTCATGCATATGCACAAGTTACATCTCCAATTAGAAGAATTTGTGATTTAGTTAATCAATATTTACATAGATTATATACTAGCCCTGAGTTTAGTATGACTGACCTTGAAAGAATAAAACTAATAAAAAATGATTTAGTTGAAATTGCCTTAAGAGCTACACGTCAGGAAGAAAAATATGATTTAGCAGATAAAGAGTCAGAAGCAATGGAAATGGCTACACAAATGGAAACAAAAATTGGTGAATATCGAAATGCTAGGATAACTCAAATAGATCCAACAGGAATTTGGGTTGTCTCTGAAGATAATGTCTATGGTAGAGTAAGATTTGAAGATGTATTAAGTGGTAATTATCGTTACGATTTTGATACTAGAAGTTTATACAATAACAAAAATAAAGCATCTATAAATGTTATGGATATTGTTAGAGTAAGAATCAAATCAGCTTCAAGAGAAAATCGAACTATAGATTTTAAAATCGTTGAGGTTTTAGAAAAAAAATTAGATAAAGGCAGACAATACAAAAAAAGTACTAATTATTAATAAAGAAACAGGAAATATTTCCTGTTTCTTTATTTAACTAATGTAATTTTAATAGCTTCTCCTTGTTCAGGATAGCTTTCTAAAAATATACCAGTGTTAATTACTTCTACATAATCATCTATATTTATTGAATCAATAGTTATGTTTTCATCTTTTTCATTTAATATTGTTGTGACATCATTTATTGAAAAAGATACTTTTCGATTACTACTTTCAACTACAACATTGTTAGTACCAACATTACGAACAATTCCACTAAAAATGGTTTGTTCACTTAGAATTGGCTTATTACATAAACATTTTTGATTATCATGTTTTTTTCTCCTAGAAAAATCATTTCTATTAGTAAATATTCCTAAATTAATAAATACTAATAAAATTATAATAATGAAAAGGAGTAACATTTTTATTTGATCATTGTTAATATTTTTATTTTTCATCAAAAATTCCCTCCTTACGATAATCATTTAAAAATTCTCTAAATATTTCTTTTATATCTTCGTATGATAATAATTGCATCACTTCTCTAAAATTAAAAAATCCTAAATCATATACTTCTTTTTCTGATTTCTTTAACTTTTTACTTAGTGGTTTTGCTATAAAAAAGATTACTTCCTTTTCAACATTCTCTTTTGGACTATATTTTATCGAATATTTTTTATCACTTATTATTTCGACATCTATGTTTGTTTCTTCTTTGGTTTCTCTAATTGCTGTTTCTTGTTCAGACTCTCCTTTTTCCACATGTCCTTTTGGAAAAGACCAGTTACCATAGTTGTTTTTTATTAAAAGAGCATTATTATCTTTTATAACTATACATCCACAAGATTTTTCTTTTCTCATTAGATTATTTCCTTTCTCATTCCAATTTTATTTTCTTTAAATCCCCAATTTGTATAAGCATTAATGGCACTTTCGTTCTTCTTCATTACTTCAATATCAATATATTTGATATTTCTTTTTTTTGCCCATTTAATCACTTCTGTAATTAAATTATAACCTATTCCTTGATTTTGATACTCACTTTCAATAAATATTGCTTCAACAAAAGCTTCTTTGTTAATAAATATTTCATCTAATGTTTTTTCATAAGCATAGATAAATCCAATTACATTGTTATTATATTTTGCAACATAGATGATGCTTTTTTCATCATTTATAATTTCTAAGTAGTTACCTGTTACTTGTATTTCACTAGCAATATTGTTTGAAAATTTTCTTTCATACATTATAAGTTTTGCCATTAAAAGATTAAGTTTTGAAGCATCATTTATAGTAGCTTCAAGGATAACATAATTAATACCCATAAATCACCTAATAACATTATATCATTTAAAGTTGATTTTCAATAAATTAATGATATAATAATGTCAATTTTGGGGGTTAATATGGATATTAAGACAAAAGATAGATTAAGAAATAACTATGATTATATAATAAAAAAGTACACAGAATTTGGACTTAATAAAGATAGTGTCGGTGACTTATTTAATATAATTATTGATAAATTATCTAAAGTAGATATTTCACAAATTTCTGATAATTTTAACTTAATATGTTATCAATTATTAAATAAAAGATTATTAGCAAATGAAAATGAATTTATTGATCATGTAAATGATATCTTAAAAATATCTACCGATTACCGAAGTGCACTTATAGAATTAAAAAAGCTAGAAAAGTTATTTAAAACTTTACAATTAGACGATAATTATTTGGCAATTGATTTAGTTGTCAAAAAAAGTCAAGTCTTACCCGAAATTCTTGATTCATTTATTAAACCAAATGAAACTTTTTTTATTTCAAAATACATTGAATTAGATAACAATAGTTTCTTCTCAACATTAGTTGAAGTATATTGTTCATCTAAAAACATTACAATTAAAGAAGACATTGTTGGACTTGATGGAATTTATGGTAATTCATCTGTTGAAAATGGAGATCATGTCGGGGATTCTCTAAGAATGTATATGACTGAATTAGCACAAATTCCTTTATTAACACATGAACAACAATATGAATTAGCAATTAGATATAAAAATGGTGACGAAGAAGCTAAAAAAATTATGTGTGAAAGAAATTTAAGACTAGTCGTAAGTATGGCTTTTAAATTAAAGAAAAATGGAATGGATGTTATTGATTTAATTCAAGAAGGCAATATGGGATTAATAAAAGCAATCGAAAGGTTTGATCCAACATTAGGATTC
>CAZIUX010000064.1:0-5262 GCA_964542795.1 uncultured Muribaculaceae bacterium | reverse complement strand
ATGCGAAGAGACAACAGAAAAAAGGTAATTGATAGTGTAGCAGCAAGCATAATTTTAGATTCATATTTAAGGAGGACTAAAGATGGAAAATGAAAATAAAGAAATAAAATTTACAATAGTGAATGATGATGGAGTAGAGATTGAATGTGAAGTTTTGTTTACTGTTGACTCTGATGAAACAAAAAAAAGTTATATAGTATACACAGATAATACTGAAGATGAAAGTGGTAGTATCAAAACCTATGCTTCTATCTATGATCCAACAGGCCAATCATTAAAACTTGAACCAATTGAAACGGAAAAGGAATGGCAAATGATTGAAGACATTTTATCATCTGCTCAAGAGAAAGCGAATGAAACAAATAAAAATGAAGAAGATAATAATTAGTATAAGCATTTTATTTTTTCTAATTATTTGTTCTCTTCTTACTTATTATTTTTATAGTTTAAGCCCTGTTTCAAAGGAAAAAAATGAAATCCTTGTTACGATTGAAAATGGTTCATCCCTAACAAAAGTGGCTAAAGTTTTAAAAGAAGAAAAATTAATTAGAAATGAAAAAACATTTATTATTTATTCAAAAATATATAAAATAAGTGCAAAAGCAGGAACATATCGTTTCTTTAGTAATTATGATGTAAAAAAATTAACACAAATGCTAAAAAATGGTGAAGTATTTGAAACAAACTATTGGATTACTTTTATTGAAGGCAAAACTTTAAAAAATTATGCTAAACAACTTTCATCTAAATTGGATATGACTGAAGAAGAAATAATTAATGAATTAAGTAATGTAGAATACTTAAAAAGCCTAATCAGTAAATATTGGTTTATTACTGATGATATTCTAAATGAAAAGATTTATTTTCCTTTAGAAGGATACCTAATGCCAGATACTTATCAATTTAAATACAATGCTTCTTTAAAAACAATTGTTGAAGCTATGATAAATAATTTAGGTAAAAAATTAGAACCCTATAAAACAAAAATCGAAAGAGAAAATCTTAATGTTCATGATATATTAACTTTAGCAAGCATTATTGAAAAAGAAGCTAATTCTAAAGAAGACCGTAAATTAGTATCAGGAGTATTTACTAATCGATTAAATCAAAATATTTCACTTGGATCTGATGTAACAACTTATTATGCTGAACAAGTTGAAATGGGTTCTGTTATCGATTTATATAAAACACAATATAATGCGCTTAATGACTATAATACAAGAAATATAAACTTTATTGGACTTCCAGTCAGTCCAATCTGTAATTCGGCTATGACAGCTATTGAAGCTGCTATAAATCCAGAAACAACTGATTATTTATTCTTTTTTGCCGATATTAAAGGGAAAATATATTACTCTAAAACTGTACAAGAACACAACAAAATTATTAATCAATACGGAGGAAAATAATTAATGAAAAAAATAATTGAAGAAATGGAATCCTACGCAGAAAGCGAAAATGTTCCAATTATCGAAAAAGATTCAATAATATTTATTAATAAGTTAATTGAACTAAATAAAATAAAAACAGTATTAGAAATTGGAACAGCAATTGGTTATTCTGCAATAATGATGGCTATAGAAAATCCAAATATTCAAGTAACAACCATTGAAAAAGATGAAAAAAGATATATTGAAGCAATAAAAAATATTAAAAAATGTGAACTAGAAAATAGAATCGAAGTTGTTTTTCAAGATGCTTTAGAAGTTAATATGTCTGGGTTAAAATATGATTTAATTTTTATTGATGCTGCGAAAGGCCAATATCAAAAATATTTTGAAAAATTCCAATATTATTTAAATGAAGGAGGAGTAATAATTACAGATAATTTAAAATTTCATGGTTTAGTTGGTAATAAAGAAAAAGCTGGAAGTAAGAATGTAGAAAAATTGGTTGAGAAAATTGAAAATTACATTGAATTTTTAAAAACAAATCAAGATTTTGTCTCTAAATTTTATGAAGTTGGCGATGGTTTAGCTGTAAGTATTCGAAGACCAAAATGATAAATAAATTATTAATAATTCCAAATAGTATTGATGACATTATGTCTTTAAGGAATGCAGGTATATCTGCATTCCTTTTACCACTTGAAGACTATTCAATCGGCTATAATTCTTTTTCTATTGATTTAATAAATTCATTGGAGGAAGAAGTGTTTCTCTTAGTTAATCGAATAATGACTTCAAAAGAAATTGATAAATTAGTTATTGATATAAATAAAATAAAAAAAATCAAAGGAATCTTTTATGAAGACTTAGGAGTATTTTATTCACTCAAAGGTAAATATGAATTAATAAATTATCAAACTCATTTTAATACTCATTACAATGCTATTAATTATTTAATAGAGCTAGGTAATAAAAGTGCAGTTGTTGCCTCAGATATTACCTACAATGAAATAAAAATGATTAAGGATAATGTAAAAGCACCAATTTGTTTATTTGTGTTTGGCAAATTAAATATAATGTATTCAAGAAGGACTTTAATAAAAAACTATAATGCGAACTATAAATTATCTAAAGAAATAAAAACAATTGGTGAAAAAATTTCTACAGTAAAATTTGATTTAGAAGAAGATGAAAATGGTACTTACTTATTTGATCATCATTTTTATAATGGCTGTGATTTATTAAATCTAGGTATAGATAATGTTTATTATTATATTATTAATAGTAAAGATTTATTAATTGATGAAGTATTAACTGTGATTAAAAATATATTAAATAAGGAATATTCTAATAATAATCTAAATGAATTAGTAAACACAGGATTTTTATATAAGGAAACTATCTATCGTGTCAAAGGAGGAGAATAATATGAATGTTGAACTACTTGCTCCTGCTGGAAATTTGGAAAAATTAAAAGTTGCTTTAGATTATGGTGCTGATGCGGTATATATTGGTGGTAAAAACTATAGTTTAAGAGCTAATGCTGATAATTTTAGTTTTGAGGGGTTAAAAGAGGCAGTAGAATATGCTCATCAATTTAATAAAAAAGTTTATGTTACAATTAATATAATTTTCCATGAATCTGATCTTGAAGGACTAACTGATTATTTAAAATACTTAAATGAGATAAATATTGATGGAATTATTGTTAGTGATCATTATGTGATAAAATTAGTTAATACTTTAAACTTAAATTTAAATTTAATTTTATCAACTCAAACCAGCACTTTAAATAAATACGCTGCTTTATATTATAAAGAACTTGGAGTTAATAGAATTGTTCTTGCAAGAGAAGCACTAGAAGAAGATATTCAAAGTATTATTGATGCGGGCATTGAAACAGAATGCTTCATACATGGGGCAATGTGTACATCATTTTCTGGTAAGTGTGTTATGTCAAATTATGTTACTAATAGAGATTCAAATCGTGGAGGATGTGCACAAATATGTAGATTCTTATTCGATATAGATGATGAATTACCACAATTTTCAATGATGTCAAAAGATTTAAATATGTTAATGAATTTAGAAAAAATGATTAAAATGGGAATTGTATCATTTAAAATTGAAGGAAGGATGCGATCAATATATTACATTGCTACAGTTATTCATACATATAGAAAAGTTATTGATCACATTTTAAATGGTACTTTAACTGAATCATTCTTAAATTATGCAAATAATATTTTAAATAGAGTAGCAAATAGAGATGCGGTACCCCAATTCTTTTCTAAACTACCGGGAAAAGATGAACAATATTATTTAGACAGAAAGGAAGTATCTAATCAAGATTTCTTGGGATTAGTGCTTGATTATAATGATAACTTAGTAAAAGTAGAAGTTCGTAATTATTTTGAAAAGGAAACAGAAATTGAGTTTTTTGGTCCTAAAACAGATGAATATAGTTTTAAAATAGATAAAATGTATGATGAAAAAATGAATATTATTGAAATAGCGAATAAACCTAAAGAAATCATCTTCTTACCTTCAGAAAAGCCAGTTAATAAGGGCGATTTCATCAGGATTAAAATATTTGACAAAACAGAATAAATATAGTATATTTAATCACGTTGTAAATTGAAGAAAGAAGATGATTAAAATGACAAATAAAAAAGAATTCTTGATGACAACAGATGGTTTTTTAAAATTAGAAGCTGAATTAGAAGATTTAAAAGTAAATAAACGCCCAGAAATTATAAAAGCATTAAAAGATGCTAGGGCTTTAGGTGATTTATCGGAAAATGCAGATTATGATGCTGCAAGAAATGATCAATCACAATTAGAAACAAGAATTAAAGAATTAGATTTTATGTTAAGTAATGCTAAAATTATTGAAGAATCTACAAGTGAAGTTATTAATATTGGTAGTACAGTTACAATTTCTTATGTTGATGATAATGATGAAGAAGTTTATAAAATTGTTGGGTCACTTGAAGCTGATCCATTCAATAATAAAATATCCAATGAATCACCAATTGGTGTTGCAATTATGGGAAAAAAAGTTAACGATATAATTTCTGTTGAGAGTCCTACCGGATCTTATGACATAAGAATTAAGAAAATTGCTTAAGAGTATAAATTATACTCTTTTTTTTTTATATATTATGTTATATAATTGATTATAGAGTAGGAGTAGAGTAATGAAAAAGAACAAGGGTTTTACCTTAATTGAAATATTAGTTGTAATAGTAATAATAGGTATAATATTCACAATTGGAGTGACATCGTCACTTGGGTCTTCAAAGAGGCTCAATGAAAAATTGTATAATGAAAAGGTGGACTTAGTTCTAACTGCAGCCAAACAATTTGGTCAGGCTTCTACAGAACTTTTTACTGATACATGTGCACATTTAGATGAGCCTGTTTCAGATGCTAAATGTCTTAATATATCTATGCAAAACCTGGTTGATAATAATTATTTAAAACCAGAAGATATAATCGATCCTAGGGATAAATCTAGTATGAGTGGTACCAATATTGAAATTCAATATTATTATGATAAAGTTTATGCTGTTGTTTATAGTGGAATTGGGTCAACCTCTGGAACATTAGTAATAAACGGTGGTGCAGCTAGCACTGTTAACCGAAATGTAACTTTAACATTATCATCAACAATGCCAAATACTACTGAAATGTGTATTAGCAATACAACGACGTGTACAACCTGGATACCATATAACACAATATATGGTTGGACATTAACAGAAGAAGAAGGAACGAAAACTGTTTCTGCTTGGTTTAGAGACGTTAGTAAAAATCAATCAAGTGTTGTAACTGATACAATTCTTTTTAATCCAACAACATCGACAGCTTC
>CAZIUX010000063.1:0-5302 GCA_964542795.1 uncultured Muribaculaceae bacterium | reverse complement strand
GCTTCTGCTTTAACATTTTTTACATATGATGATGAGCTAAATAAAACTAAGCCAGATAAAAATATTGCTTTTCCTTTTCCTTTTAATTTGTTAACCATTTCTTGTACTTTTCCCATAAATATCCCCTTTAATTAGGTTACTATTATAATCATTTTTTATTATTTGTCAAATTATAATGTTTTAAAATTACTTCCTAACCCACTTTTTCGATTATTTTAGCAATTCACCACTATAAAAATAGTAATTATTATCAGATTGTTTTTTAAATGTATATTTATAGGTTTTTAATTTTTTAGAAGATATTAATTGATCAAATCCTTCTTCTATATTTTTTGTTTTTAATAAATAATTTTTTGCGTTAATTTTTCCATCATTTTCATATTTATAATCTTCTTTTTTAGGTGCATCTAAATATATGTAATAATCATTACTAAGTGATTCTTCTATATAATATGCAATGTAATAATATGTATATATTTCATTGTTTGTTGAACCTGCTTTATAGATTTTATCCTTTGTAAAAATTGGAATCCAATCTCCCCCACAGTTTGTTTCAGCATAATACTCTTTTAGTTCTTTGTTGTACTAATTTATATAACCACATAATTGATTTTTTGAAACTACACTTTTAGACTCATATAGAGAATCTGAACCAAATATTTTATTATTTAAATTTAAATCTCCGGCTTTAAGCTCATGTGAAGTTGGTTTATTCTTTATTGTAATAATCTTAATTATTCTTGTTACATCTACTATATTTATTAATTTATCATTATTTAAATCACCATATGAAAAAGTAAGATCAACTGGTGGTTATTGATTGACCGGCGGATTAATAGGTACATTAACATCTATTTTAAGTTTATTATATAAAACCGCTATATCTTTAGTATCAATTTTTCCATCTAAATTTAAATCTCCTGCTGCAATTTTATATGGGGTATTCATTTGAATACTTGAACCCTTACTAACATATGTTTTAAGTGCCTCTAAATCTTGATTATCAACAATACCATTGCCAGTTGTATCTCCAAAAAGTATTTTTTTTGGAATAGATATTTTTTCTCTTGCATTATAATTTATCAATAAATAATCATTAGAGTCTATTTTACCATTAAGATTTGCATCGATTATTTCATCTTGTTTAGGTAATGAAGTATCTGTACTTTTTGAAGTTTGATTACTATAGGTGAATTTCTTAGAAGTACTATTATAAATTAACCATTTTTCTCTTGTCTCTGTCAATTTGCTATTTTCATTATTTGCATACTCAGTAATAAAATTACTTATACAATTATTTCCATCAGAATTACACTTATATTTTGTAAAATCAGAATATGGAGTATATGTATTTAAGTTTTTTATTTCTGCTATTGTTTCTGAATTTAATGTAAAAGAATACATTGGTTCATTTAAATATATTCTGTCTCCATCTTCAGTTATTTTTTTGAATGCAGCTTCTCCTTTTGGCGTATTCCAATTTGTTCCTAATAATCGATTATTAGGATTTATTTCTTCTGTATTAATAACGCGAATATAAGGCATTAATTTTGGATCTATTATTTTTGTTGTTGGCGAATTTGATCCTGAGCAATCATCTCCTGGATTACAAATTATACAATCACCACTAGTACATAAAATTTGACTTGATACATAGTAGTTACATGTATATTTATTACCACCATTTAATCTTGTGAAGTTTGGCAATAGTCGATTGTTTTTTCCTAAATTAGTTACATCAAAACTATAGTTATATTTTCCACCATTAGTATCAATACCTATTGGTAACCCATATCCTATATGATTATATGCATTATTGTTTTCTACTTCTCTAAACCTTCTATCTGTTCTTGGAACAGCTAAACCATTTGGTTTAAGGGCATATAAATCTAGTCCTAATCTATAACTTAATTCAACTTCAACCTCATCTTTTGCAATATCAAAGAAAGTAATTGTTTCTGAACTAGTTTTATGACTTTGAACAAATTGATTAATTGTCATCCCAGAAGTTAAAGTTTTAACGTCTGTTGAAAAAACTGGAATAGCTGTAATAACAGGTGATACCCCATCACATACTAGGTTCCCATTTGATTCATAACAATATGTCTTTGTCGGACTATTATTTGCTACGGCTGGATTTGCAACTAATTTTATTTGATTAACAATTTTCTTTTCTTCATCTGTTCCAAGATTCATTTCATCATAAACAAATCCATCAACAACAGGATAATCTTGAGGATTATATTTATTTTCGTAAGTTCTCCATGCAGTATATGATCTTATAGCTTCTCTAATATAATTTGAGTATAATAAATAATAATATTTTGCACTTTCTATTTCAGTTATTTTTTCATCAATTTTTAACTTTATTTCAGTTATTTTTTTTGTCTTTTCCTCTTGACAATAATTTGGCCATGGGTCACTATAATTTTCACAGTCACAACTGCGAGAATAATTTTCTGTATTACAAAATGTTCGACCTGCTATGGTGGTTTCATATTTATATGCTGCTTTTCTTTCGCTAATACGAATTACTCCAGTTTGATCATTTTCACATTCTCCTATAACTTGTGATGTACTATCTAGTTTCCAATCAGAATATTGAGATCCTATTTTAAATCCGCTTTGTTGAGGAGTTCTTGTGCTTATACAATGCCTTACATAAATACTTGTTTGTTCACTATAAATACATACTCCTTTATAATACTGAGTCTCGTAATTTTGGCAAAAACCTGCATAACCAACAAGTGAAGGTTCAGTATAGTTGCAACAACAATCACTTTCTGAATCTCTAGTTGAAGTACCATAATAGTATGATACTAACCCATTGAATCTATTTAAGACATCTTTAGCTTGATTGGCATCAATTGTGTCATAAATTTTAGATACCATAGCTAGTTTTGAAGAATATTGTTCTTTAGCTAAGGCTGATTCAATTTTTTCGATTATTTTATTATCGGGTTTAACCGGATCTTTTTTAGCAGTATAATTATTATTTTTATTTTCAACTGCACCTGAAGAGCAATCTATTGCTTCTGTTTTAGTTAGTGTTGTTTCTAGCTCTGTTTTTTCTATACTTAGAGAATATATTCTTTCAAGGTAATATTCTGCTTTAGCATAAAAACCTTCACTAGACGAAATAGGTATACTTGATACACCACTTGAAGTAGTTGTTACACCATACACATCTTTTGTAAATGAACCTACTTCACAACGATATATACAACTTCTTTTTTGATTAATTGCTGGTAAATCATTTTTTACGTCAACTCCTAATTGATATGGTTTAAATGTAAAATATTCGCCTGAGAATACTGTGTTTCCCGTTCTTGGATTATATCCATAACCTTGAAAATATAAATCAACATCTTCTTTACAATATATTTTACAGTATGGATTGTCAGCTAAAAATGGTTCAGAAAATGAGTTTCCATTTGTATCTTTACCATTTGTTAAACAACTAAAGTTATTACTAGTTATTCCTTTTTGTCCTACTTCATAAATATATCCCATTGAAGAATCAGATCGACAAACATTTTCTGATGTTAATTCATTGCAGACTGTTTTACTATTAACACAATAATTTGTATATAATAATCCTAATTCACTTTTAGCATTTGGATCACTACAACAAGCATTCGCGTAAGCTCCTGCAGTTATTCTTCCAGCTGCAAATTGATTTTTATATGAATTAATTCCTGTGAAACATGCTGTTGATCCTATTGATGATGGTGTACAAACATTATCATAATTTGCTCCTAAAGTGGTTCTTGCTGAAGGATCTGAGCAACAATTTGATGCAAAGTCATTATTTGATAATAAACCCATATTATATCTTGCATATAATGAATTTGATCCACTAAAACAAGAGATAGAACAAACATCTTCAAACTGAGTTGCCCCTAAGACAGAATAAGCTTCACTAGTTGTACAACAAGCTCTAGCAAAGTCTGTTTTAGAAATGCTATTATTGTTATATTGTGAATAGTATGAATTTGGTCCAAAAAAACATGCTGTTTGTGGTACATAATTAGCACATACATCATTATATATTGCCCCCATATTTGTACTAGAATCAGTTGCATTACAACATCTACTAGCAAATAAATCTTTAGATATTGTATTAGCATTATATTGACTCATTAATGAATTGCTTCCAGAGAAACAAGTTGGGAAATTGCATCCGTTAGAGCTTTTAGACAATCTTAAAACTACGTCATTTTGAATATCTCTTTTTGTCAATAACGCATAGTTTATTTCTTGATATAGTTTTTGGGAAGGAGAAGTTACAGATATAATATTATAATCAGAAGATACCTTTGATTCAGTAATATTAGCACTTATTAATAAATCTTCACATAAATTACCATTATATAGATTTATGTTACTTGCTACTAATCTGTATACTCTTTCATTGGCATCACTTTTTACAGTGGTTACATTTGATATATCTCGACCATTCATTCTAAATGTTATATTTTTTAAATCATTAAATGTTGCCATTGTATATCCTTCTGGTTTTAAGGATACTTCTATAGTAATAGTTTTGTTATCTGCCGAAATTGATTTACTTACTTCCTTAAGATTTAACTTGGTTTTTAAAATACCATTTTGATTTAGGAATGCACGATAACCAACTACTAATAAATCTAAAGTGGTTGTTGAAAATGTTTTACCATTAATAGTACAGGTGCTTTCTGTACAAGTCCCTGGTCTTACATATGTTTGATTATTAAATACTTGATAGAATACGGCATCACCAATTTGTTTCATTAATAAACCACTTGGACTACTTACATCACAATTTCCACCAATTGCACTTGTACAATTAAAAATGTTTAATGCATCAGAACGATTTCCCATATTAGCCCTTGCAACATTTGCGACTAATATAGATGATCTTCCTTTATCATGACTATTTCCAGTATCAGCATCACTTAAACTTAATCCAGATACACAGCCACCGGTTACTGATAAATTAGAAGGACTAGATGTGTAATATCTAGAACTCAATACTTGTGCTGTGTATTGCTTACCATCAAATTCTCCGGTTCTTACTCCAAATGACAATGGTAATGTTCGGCTCCCAATTCTATCACATGAATATGGCATGTATGGTCCTGTTACTGCAGAAACTAAAGAATTTGTCTTTACATTTAATATGTTTTCATCTTTTAATAAATATTTAATTCCAATAATTGAAAGTCCAATTAAAATTAATATCAAAAATATTTTACGTCTCATTTTTAAACCACCCTTTTTTTGACTTTAATTAATATAAATGAAATTACAACAATTAATA
>CAZIUX010000062.1:0-5319 GCA_964542795.1 uncultured Muribaculaceae bacterium | reverse complement strand
AATTGTTTCATTATATTGATTTTCAGTTATGTTTATAAGCATTAACGAACCTTTTTGACAAGCAAAATAGAATACTTTATCATTACAAATAGCTTTCATAAGTGCTTCTAAAACTCCATCTTCTTTAGTAAATATGTATCCAAATTGTATTTGATAATTTTGTAATTCATTCTCAACAATTAAATTATTATTTAAAAGCACTCCAACAGTGGCATCAGCTATATTCTGTTTTAAATTTGAATTACTAATTTCATTTATTTCCATATATCACGCCTTCAATATTATTATAACATATATTTTCTATGGACTACAATTTTCAATTTTTAATTTATTATTTTTGATTTCAAACATAATACTACCATTTAAGTCAGTTCTATATATTTTTGAGTCTTCTATATTATTTAATACTTCTTTATTTGGATGACCATATCTGTTATTTTTACCAACACTAATGATTGAATAATTTGGATTCATTTCACTAATAAATTCTTCACTACTACTCGTCTTAGAACCATGATGTCCTACTTTCAACACATCAATGTTTGATATATTGTATTTTTCTAGTATATCTTTTTCTCTTTCTGTACCAGCATCTCCCATAAATAAAAATTTGTAATTATATAGATTTAAATATATTACATTAGAATTATCATTCTCATTATCAAAAACATTCGTATTTAAAAAATCTAATTTATACTCACGATAATTTAATTCATCAATACATGAATCATATTTAATACCTTTTTTAGATAATAATTTTATTACATTATTCTCTAAATCATTATAGCTTCCACAATTAAAGATAACTTTATTTACTTTGAATTTATTAACTATATTAATTGTTTCTCCCATATGATCATCATCACCATGTGTTGTTACTATATCAATATTAGTAATACCTAGACTTTTATAAAAAGTAATTAGATTATCTGATATATGATATTTTTTTTCTTTTTTAGCCCAATCTTCTTGTTTATATTCGAGTTTTCCTCCTACATCTATCATTATGTTTTCTTTATTATATGGAGTTCTAATAAGAATGGCATCACCCTGACCAACATCTAGAAAATACATATCGAGCGTACTTATATTTGAATAATATATTTTAGGAATTATTATTAAAAATAATGCTACAAAAATATATATATAATTTTTTCTAGATATAAATAAAATTATCATTATATAATAAATCATTATTAAAAATAATGAGTTTTTAGGTATGTTAATATTTAAAGAAAAATTACTTAATAAATTGGTGAGAAATTATATAAATATAATAAGTAAATTAAAGAGGTTTTCAAATGGTCTTATAATTAAAATAATTAATGAAAAAGGATAAACAATAAATGTAATGATCGGAACAAAGATTAAATTATTGAAAATACTAAGGATATTTATTTCAAAAAAATTTTGTAATGAGATGGGTAAACTAAAAAGAAAAGCTACACTACTTACTAATAAAGTCCCAATTACATAGTTTTTATTATTTAATATTTTTGATCCTATTATTAAACCAAAACATGTTAATGCAGAATATTGAAAACCTAAATCATAGATTAAAAAAGGATTTATTATAAGTAAAATAAATACAGCTATGATAAATGATCTAATATTAGATATGTTTAAATATAATATTTTATTAATTGTAATTATTACATAAAACACAACTGCTCTTATTATACTTGCTGAAAAATTAGTTAAAAATGAATATAAGGACAAGAAAATTATTATAGTAATAAACCTTGATTTTTCATCAAATTTAAGTTTTTTTAAGATAAATATTAGTATCGCAGAAAAGAGATTAATATGCATTCCGGATATAGCAAATAAATGAGTTACACCATTTACTCTATAAGAATCAAATATATCTGGATTAAGCATTGTTTTATCACCAATTATAAATGTCAGTAAATAATCAGAATTATAGTATTTACTTATTCTAGCTCTTAAAGCGTTTTTTATTTCATATATAAATTATATCTTTTTATCTGTTATATTAATATTTTCAATTTTTAAAAGATAATATATGTTTTTTGATAGCAAATGTTTTTTATAATTAAAAGTATTAGGTATTGTATTATTTGATGGAATAGATAATAATCCCTTAAGATTTAGCTCTACTCCATACTTAATTTTATCTTTATATGTATGAAGTTCAATTTCATCTTTAAAATAATAATTTCCTTTAATTTTATACTTACTCTTTAAGACAATACTTAATTGATTACCATTAAAGGAATAGTCTTCAACTATTCCTTTAAATTCATGTTTTTTCAAAAAATCATCATTATATTTTATATTAAAAGTATTTATAAAAATAAAAGAAATTATAAAAATAATTAAAAACAAATAGAAGAATTTACTAATTAAAATTTTTCTAAATAATAAATTCATTAAATAGTAATTAAGTCTTTAATACTAGAAAATAGAGCATCTCCAATACCAGAAACATTTTTTATTTCTTCTATTGAATTAAATTTAGTAATTTTTCTATATTCTATTATCGCAGTTGATTTAGAAACACCAATTCCTGGTAAAGTTTCTAGTTCAGCACTTGATGCAAGATTGATATTAATTAGTTTTTGCTCTTCACTAGCTGTAGGTGTAATTGTTTTTTCATGATCAGATTCACTTTCTTCAGTTACTGGTTTTTGCTCTATTACAGGCATTTCTTCAACACAGTTTTTGATTTCAATAGTTTCACATTTGCATTCAGGCAAAACTTGAATTGGACAATTACTAAGACTTTTCTCTTTTAATTCAGATTTGGTATAAATATAAATTACCATTTCATTTGTTAATTTTTTGCTTAAATTAATGTTATTAGTAGAAGCATTTTTATCAAGTCCCCCAGCAGCACTGATTGCGTCAATAATCATTTGTCCTTCAGTAAACTTGTATACACCTGGTTTTTTTATAGACCCTTTAACATCAACATAAAAATAATCCAAAGTAGATGATGTCGTATCAGACTTAGCAATAGTAACAGATTCATTTGGAATTTTTAGTATTTCTTCATCATTATTTGGTAATTTAATAAAAAATGAAGCACTTAATAATATAAATAATAATGATGCAATAATAATATTTTTTTTAGTAAAGTATTTTTTCATTTTACCTCCTTTCATCATATATCTTAATGAAAGAGATAAATAATCCTTTATTTTAGTGAAGCAAGTTCTTTGTTTAGTAAATTTTGTTTGTTTTCTACTGCTACTCTTTGAACTAAGAAAATAAGCATATAACTTGAAATTGTAAAACTTCCTCCATAGCTTAAAAATGGAAGTGGTACTCCTGTTAATGGAAGTAACCCCAATACACCAGATAAATTAATTAAACAATGTGCAGAAATAATAAAAATTGTTCCAAAGGCAATTATGGAATTTCTCGTGTTACTAGAATTTTTGATTATTAATTGAATTCTTCTTATCATAATTATATATCCCAAAATCACTAATATACCTATAACTGAACCAAATTCTTCAACTATAATTGAAAAAATAAAATCAGTATGGGCTGCTGGTAAATACAAATATTTTTGAGTAGAATTACCAAGACCAACACCAAACAACTTTCCGTTATTAACAGCAATAAAAGAATTACATAATTGATAGCCGGTAGATTCATAATATCTTTCACAAGGATATTTAAAGTTGAAACGATCAATTTGTCTTTGGGAAATTAAACTACCACCAAATGATGAATAAATGATTGCTGCAAAAATTAAAATAAATATATATTTGAAAAAAGAAAATTTACTCTTTTTCGAAATAGGAGAAAACAAAAAAATCATAAAAATAAGAGCAATAATTATAATTCCCGTACCATAATCAGGTTGTAAAAGAACAAGAAAAACAAACAATAAAGTACTAAATAACGGAAATAATAAAGAGTTATTTTTTTTATTTGCAGTTTTTGCATGATTATTTATGTAGAAGCCTAAGTAGATTATTATAAATACTTTAGCTGTTTCACTTGGTTGATAATTAAATATTCCCAAGTCATACCAACTTCTTGCGCCATTTACTTCTTTGCCAAGAAAAAACAATAATACCAATGATAATAAAGTGAAAATATATCCGATTTTTAATAATTTTTTATATTTATTAATTGGGTAATTAACAATAAATAAACCAAAAATATAGCTTAAACCAACAAACATTAGTTGTCGATAAAAATAATGGTAAGGACTAATTTTTTCACTAAAAGAAGCAATTATTGATGAAGAACTAAAAACCATCAATAAGCCAAATAGACTAAATATTAATGTAATAATCAATAAAGGTTTATCACAGTTTCTAAGGAATTTTTTCATTATTTCACCTAATAATAATATACCATAACCATCATAACATTTATCAATAATCATTATTTATTGACATAAATGGACCAATATTTCACTAATACTTTATTTTTTTATGTTTTTTTGATAGTATTATTAGAGGTGGTTAGAAATGGAATTACCAAATATTACAATTTATGATGAAAAAGATCCTATTTTAAGAAAAGTTAGTGAAGAAGTAACTTTTCCTCTTTCTGTTTCTGACAAAAAAACCATTAGTGACGCGCTTACTTATTTAGAAATTAGTCAAATTGAACATTTAAGAGAAAAATATAATTTAAGAGCCGGAATGGGTCTTGCATTTATTCAATTAGGAATTGCAAAAAGAATATTTGTTATAAGTGAAGATTTACAAGATGGTACATTTAAAAATTATGTTGTAATTAATCCAAAAATAATTAGTACTAGTGAAGAAGAAATATTTGTTGAAGAAGGAGAAGGTTGTTTAAGTATCACTCGTGATGTTGAAGGTATAGTTCCAAGATCAGCAAGAGTTACTGTTAAGGCTTTTGATGAAAATGGAAACGAATATACGATTCGTGTTAGAGAAGATTTAGCAATTGCTTTTCAACATGAAATTGATCACTTAAATGGCATCTTATTTACAGATAGAATTGATAAAAATAATCCATATAAAAATATAGATAAAATGAGGGGAATTTAAAAAAGACTTTTATAAAGTCTCTTTTTTTAATTTATAATTATCTTCTAATGAAAATTCAACATTTTCATTAATCCATTCTTTTCTTGGTTCCACGGAGTCTCCCATCAAAATGGCTACTCTTTTTTCAGCAAGAACACTATCAATAATGTTTACCTTAACTAAATTTCTTGTATTAGGATCCATGGTTGTTTCCCACAATGGTTCTGGGTTCATTTCCCCTAAACCCTTATATCTTTGAATCTGATAATTACTTTTATTCTCAATTAAATTTTTCATTTCATCATCTTCACCAGGATAAAAATAGCGATGCTTT
>CAZIUX010000061.1:2273-5526 GCA_964542795.1 uncultured Muribaculaceae bacterium | reverse complement strand
GAAACTTAAACGGAAATACTAATTATATAGTAATAGACAAACTAGCAGATGTAAACAATGATGGACAAGCAGACTGGGAAGATTATAAAGTATTAAAGAAACATATAGCAGGAACAGAAGGTTATGAAACATTACCAAAAGAATATGAATGTGGGGATATAAATAGAGACTATGAAGTAAATTTGGCAGATGTAACATATCTAGGAAGAAACTTAAACGGAAATACTAATTATATAGTAATAGACAAACTAGCAGATGTAAATAATGATGGAGTAATAGACTGGGAAGATTATAAAGTATTAAAGAAACATATAGCAGGAACAGAAGACTATGAAACATTACCAAAAGAATATCCATGTGGAGATGTAAACAGAGATTATGTAGTAAACGGAACAGATGTAACATATTTAGGAAGAAATTTAAATGAAATAAGTGGATATGAAGTAATAACAAAACTAACAGATACAAATAATGATGGGAAAGTAGACTGGGAAGATTATAAGATATTAAAGAAACATATAAATAATGAAACAGGCTACGAAACATTACCATATAATCCAAATAAACCAGCTACATATGACCTAATTTTTATGTCAGACAATCAAGAATATACAAGACAAACATATGAAGTTGGAGCTACAATAACATTACCAGCTAACCCAACAAAAACAGGATATAATTTTGACACTTGGTTTGAAGATGAGGAACTTACAAGAACTGCAGTATTTGGAATAATGCCAGCAAGTGATGTAATGGTATATGCAAACTGGCAAGAAATAGAATATACTGTAAATTATAATGCAAATGGTGGAGCAGGTAGTACTATGGAATCATCAACATGTTTATATACAGGCTCACTTGATTTACCAGGATGCGAATATGCTTATGAAGGATATAATTTCTTAGGATGGGATACACATTCAGATGTAACTGTACCAAATTATGTATCTGAAAATGAAACAAATGGAACAATAACAGGAATAACTTTAACAGGCTTAGCAGACCAAAATAACAATGTAACTTTATATGCAATATGGGAAGAAGCACCTACTACTTATTCTGTAACTTATATGGTTGGAAATGTAGAGGTAGGTAAATACTACTATGCACCAGGAGCAGAAATTGCGGCATTTAATCCACCTTCAGCAAATATACCAGAAGGACAATCTTTTGACATTTGGTGTTAAGATGCAGAGCTTACAATAACTACAATTTTAAAAACAATGCCACAAAATAATATAATAGTATATGCAAAATTTACATCAAATCAACAAACAAATGATTATACAATAACATACAATAAAAACAGTATTACTGCAACAGGCGAAACAAATTCAAGTGTATTCACAATTGATTCAAATAGTGTTCCTTTTAATGGATGTGCTTCACAAAACACAGGCTATAAATTTAAAGGATGGTCAACAGATAGTGCTGGAACAAATATAATAGTTGCATATGATGAAATGGGAGGAACTACAAGTAGCCCAGTTAATGGAGAAACATTAGCTACATATGATACTGATGAAGATAAACAAATTACTTTATATGCAGTATGGGAAATTCAAAAATTTGAAGTAGAATTTGATGGTTACAAAATCAGATTAGAAGTAGATGGAAATGGCGATCCAATACTTGATGATAAAGGAAACCAAATATATTGGTATTGTCCAGAATGTGAAAGAATAGAAGTAAATTACAATGCAACATTAACTGCTACTGATGAAAGAATAAAGGGATTAGAAACTAGAGAAGGTTATACTTTCTTAGGTTGGTATCAAAGAACAAATGGTAACTTATCAGAAACAGCATTTGACTTTTCAACACCAATAACAGGAAATATGATAATAGAATCTAAATGGTCATGTACATATACATACGATTTAAATGGTGGAACTTCACAAACTTTAATTGCACCACAAACAATTACAGATGGAGAAGATATAACAATTAGTAGTGTAATTCCTGAATTAACAGGTGCAACATTTTTAGGATGGACACCAATTAAAAATGAATATTACCCAGAATGGAATATACTTTTAGAATCTGGAAAAACATATTCTTCAAACGATATTTATGGAAACATATTATATGCATTATGGAGGTTTAACACAACTACTATTTCTTATAATTTAAATGGAGGAACTTTAGCAAATGGTGATACTACGATTTCTAGTATTACAACTACAAAAGGAACTAATTTCACAATAACAAGCGAAATACCAACATTAAATGAAAACCGTACATTTATAGGATGGAGTAAAGATCAATATAGCTACGATATAGATTGTAAAGCAGGGGAAGAAATAATAAACACAGATGGATTTTATGAAGGAGAAATTACAATATATGCAAAATATGCATATAATACAATGACACTACTATATAACTTGAATGAAGGAGATTCAACGGAAAACATTCCATCACAAACAATTACATATAATACAGACTTTAATTTAACAAACACAGTTCCTACTCGCTCAGGATATGTTTTCGCTGGATGGCAAATTAATCCTAGCATAATATATAATCCCACAACTGGAACTATAAAAATTACAGATGTTGTTTCTGAAGAAATAACAGCAGATGCAATTTGGGTTCCTACATGGTATTACAATAGAGTAATAAATGAAACAGAAAAAACAATTACATATACAATAGATACTCAACAAAAATTTGACCAATTGTATAATATGATTTGGGAAATTAGCGATAATACTGAATATGAACATATATTTAATATTAGTGGAAATCTAACTATGTATAATCAAATGACATTTAATGAAAACTGTACAGTAAATATATTAGGCACATTAACTATGAATAATAGCATAGATTTGAAAGGGGCTACATTATCATTAACAACAACCGAAGAACAAGGACTTAATATTAGTGGATGGGGTGGAATAAGAGCTAATGCAAATGCTAATTTAATTGTAAATGGAGTATCATTAATAGGAAATGAACCAAATTCATGCATAGGTTTACAAGAAAGTGAAAGTAATAACGAAGATATATTTTTAAGTAAGATTACTTCTGAAGAATATGCTGATGGTGTAATTGTTTCTACTTCTTATGGTATAGCAATTCGTATAAATAATGGAGTAGCAACATTAAAAAATACTAATATTGAAAATACAAATAGCTTTACTATTGGAGAAAATAATATTTTAACAATTGAACCAACTGCAAAATTAATTGTTGATTATGATATGACAATAGAAGGAAGCTTAATATTAGATGGAGAATTAGCTAT
>CAZIUX010000061.1:0-2263 GCA_964542795.1 uncultured Muribaculaceae bacterium | reverse complement strand
GTCTGAAGGCATTGGGAAAAAACAGATCAGAAATTTCTATTGATGATGTTTTGAACGGAATAAAAAGGGAAATGCATAAAGAAGGCAAACCTTTTCTAGCTTTAGAGGAAAAACAGTAACATTGATAAATGACTCATTTATACAAACAGAAGAAAATTGTATAATAGGTTTAGGAAATTTTGTAGACAATAGAAATGTATATATAAGCTATGATTTAAACAACAGCAATTTGGATATTTCAAGTTATGCAACTACTGCTACAAAGCAAGGAAATTATACACTACCAGGGACACCAACAAAAGAAGGATTTACATTTTTAGGATGGGGAGTATTTGAAGGAGAAACAAGTAGAGGACAGTTTGATGCAAATGAAACAATTACATTTTCTAATGTAGAATGGAATGAAGTAGATATAAGAGCATTGTTTGGAAGAAGACAATAATTTAAATAATAGACATTTAAATAGTAAAGAGGATATGTAAATGAGCATATCCTCTTGAAACTTATTTATATATAGTATAAAATAAATATATATAAAAATAGAATTTAGCAGAGATTAAATATAATATTAGAAATTATAAAAAACATAGAAAATTTGAGGAGTTTGAAAGTGAGCAAAAATAAAAAAGTTTTATTTGTAGCAACGGTAACAGTTCATATAAATGCTTTCCATATACCATATTTAAAACTATTTAAAGAACAAGGTTATGAAGTTCATGTGGCAAGTAATGGAATAGAAGAAATAAAATTTTGTGATAAACATTTTAATATACCATTTGAAAGAAATCCTTTTGAAAAAAACAACATAAGAGCATATAAAGAATTGAAAAAGATAATAAAAGAAAATAAATATGAAATAATACATTGCCATACTCCAGTTGGTGGAGTTATAACTAGATTAGCGGCAAAGGAATCAAGAAAGAATGGAACAAAAGTTATATATACAGCACATGGATTCCATTTTTATAAAGGTGCACCATTATTAAATTGGCTACTATATTATCCAATAGAAAAATATTTATCAAAATATACGGATTGTTTAATTACATTAAACAATGAAGATTATAACATAGCAAAAAGAAAATTTAAAAAATGCAAACAAATAGAACTAGTAAACGGTATTGGAGTAGATGAAAATAAATTTAACATTACAATGCTAGAAGAAGAAAAAGTAAAATTAAGAAATAAAATAGGGTTAAAAAAGAATGACTTTGTTATTATATATGTTGCAGAACTAAGCATAAGAAAAAATCAATCTATGATAATTAAAGCAATGCAACAATTAGTAAATAAAAATAGCAATATTCATTTATTACTGATAGGAAAAGATTCGAGGAATGGCTTTTATCAAAAACAAACTCAACAATTAGAATTGCAAAATAATATTCATTTTCTAGGCTTTAGGAAAGATATTCCACAACTAATGAAAATATCAAATTTATGTGTATCAACATCAAAACAAGAAGGATTGTCTGTAAATATAATGGAAGCGATGATATGCAATTTACCTGTCGTGGCAACTGATTGCAGAGGAAATAAATATTTAATAGAAGAGGGAAAAAATGGATATATAGTAAAGCCTAACGATATAGAAGATTTAAATAAAAAAATAATAAAAATATATAAAAATAAAGTTAAAAAGTATAAAACAAATGAAGAAGATTTAAAAAAATATTATGAATCAAATATAAAAAATATAATGGATAAAATATATAAAAAAACTATATTAAGAAATGTAATTATGCTAAGAAGTACATCAATTAAAAGCGATTCAAGGGTTATTAAAGAAGCTAAAGCTTTGGCTGAAAATAAATATAATGTAACAATATTAGGATGGGATAGAGAGAATTTTTTAAAGCAAAAAGATAATGAAATAGTAATAAATGATGATGTAAAAATTAATTTACAAACATATAAAAAAAAGACAGAATATGCTACAGGAATAAAAAATATTTTTAACTTTATAGGATTTCAAATATGGCTGTTAAAGAAACTAAAAGAAAACAAAAATAATATTGACATAATACATAGCTGCGATTTTGATACTGCTTTGCCCGCAAAAATAATTTCAAAAAAATACAATAAAAAAATGGTATACGATATTTTTGATTATTATATTGACTCACATCGTATACCTAATATATTAAAAAAAGTAATAGAAAAAATAGATATAGATATTATTGATTTTGCTAATTTAGTAATAATATGTACAGAACAAAGGAAAAAACAAATTTCAAAATCTAATCCTAAAGAATTAATTGTA
>CAZIUX010000060.1:742-5656 GCA_964542795.1 uncultured Muribaculaceae bacterium | reverse complement strand
TTTATGTTAATTGTCATGGTAATGATATTGATATTGATGCCTTCCGTTTAATTAATGAAGATATAGATTCAATTATTAATGACTTGTTAATTGAAACAAGCTTAAAAGAAAAAATAGCGGCAATTTTATTTAGTCCTCAAGAGATTAAAGATAAAAGGATTCAAATTCGTAAGCTTAAAAAAGAAGGACTATCATCTTTATTTGCCAAATTATTTATAAGACTTCTTGAATACATTGGCCGTATATAGTATACTTTTTTTAGAGAAAGGGATGATCATATGGAAAATTTATTTTTCTTCTTGTGGTTATTCTTTTTTATTTTCATTTTTTATATAGTATATTATTTTATTAAATATAAAAAAAATAAAATGAATACAATTGTTGAGTATGCAATTTTATTAAATAAATTTAAAATTGAAGAAGATAAATTAAATAAAAGAAATATGGTTATAATATTATCATTTTGTAATGCGTTTATTATTGCCAATGCTGCTGAAATAATGTCATTAGTAAAAGTAGATTCCGTGTGGGCTATTTTATATGCATTTTTTATTGTCTTTGTCCTAATTATATTGGTTTATGGAATAGCCGGGATGATTTTAAAATCTAAAAAATAATCTTTCAGGAGGGTTTATGGGAAATAAAAATAGTTATCTTTTATCTCCAAAATTAATAATAGAAGAAAGTAGAATATTAATTTAAAAATGATATAATGATTTTGGAGGACAAAATGAAAACAGTATCCTTATTACCGGCAGATTCATACACAGTAATTAATAAAACAGTTTTAACAGAATTAGATCGAAAAAATCTAATTAATTTGTATGAACCAATTATTGGATCTACGGCGAGTAGTTTATACTTAACATTATGGAGTGATTTAGAAAAAAATGAAATAATGAGTAAGGATTATACCCATCATCATTTAATGACTTTATTAAAATGTGATATAGATATGATTAAAGTTGCTCGCGAATCAATCGAGGCAACGGGTCTATTAAGAAGTTACGTCAAAGAAGGAGAAATTAATTCTTATGTTTATGAACTTTATAGTCCACTTCCGGCATATGAATTTTTTAATCATCCAATATTTAATATAGTTTTATATAATAACATTGGAAAAAATGAATATAATGCCTTAAAAGAATTTTATCAAAAACCTAATTATAATTTAGAAGGTTATGAAGAAGTGACAAAATCAATTAATAAAACATTTAAATCTGTTAATCATGATTTTGGTAATGTTGAGTTAAAGAGAATTGAATATATTGGAACAAAAATTGATGATTTAATTGATTTTGATTTAGTAATTAGTTCGTTACCAAAGAGTGTTACTCTTGATAAAACATTCACAAAGAAGACTAAAGAATTAATTAATTCCTTAGCATTTGTCTATAACTTAGATTCACTTAAGATGGTTGAACTAATAAGAAAAACAATCAATGAGCAAGGTTTAATTAACAAAGAAGGATTAAGACTTGAAGCTCGTAAATATTTCCAATATTCTAACAATGGAAACTTGCCAACCTTAGTTTACAGGACTCAGCCAGATTACTTAAAAAGTCCTGAAGGAGATACATCAAATAGAGGAAAAATGTTATTTGTTTTTGAAAACACTTCTCCTTATGATTTCTTAAGAAACAAATATAAAGGGGTATCTCCAACAAGCAGAGATTTAAAGCTTCTAGAATTTTTAGCAGTTGATTTAGAACTTAAACCAGCTGTAATTAATGTTCTAGTTGATTATGTCTTAAAAAGTAATGATAATAAATTAACTCAAGCCTATGTTGAAACAATTGCTGGGCAATGGAAAAGACTTGGTATTGAAACTGCTCATGAAGCCATGAGTGCCGCTGAAAAGCAACATAATAAGCGAGTAAAAAATGTAAGAGAAACTAAAAAAGAAAATGTCCCATTCTGGTTTGATCAAAATGTTAAGGCTGAGTCAACTACTAAAGAAGAATTAGAAGAACTAGAAGATTTATTGAAAGAATTTAGGTGATTATAATGCAAAGTATTCAAAATGAAATGTCTAAAATTAATTCAAAAAATTATGAAAGAGAATTAAGAAAAGAATATGCTCTTGCTAAGAATAATTTAGATTTTCAAGATTTGTTAATTAAATTAAAAGTAAAAGATGATATTGCTATGCATTATACTTCTAAATTAGAAAACACTGTTTTAGAACTAAATAATTGTAAAACTTGTCGCTCATTATTAGAATGTAAAAATAAAGTGTCTGGTTTTGTTGATTATCCTAAATTAGTAGAAGACCGTTTAGAATTTAGTTATGTTGCTTGTAAATATAAAAAAGAAGCAATTAAAAATGAAAATAAAAACATAACATACTTTGAAATTCCATATTTAATAAAACAAGCAAGAATGAAAGATATTGATTTAAAAGATAAAAACAGATTACATGTAGTTAAATGGTTAAAGAAATTCTATGATGAATATGAAAATAACCCACATCAAAAAGGTCTATATTTATATGGTTCATTTGGTAGTGGAAAAACATTCTTAGTGGCATCTTTATTAAATGAATTATCATTTAAGGGTAAAAAAATAACAATAGTTTATTTACCGGATTTTTTACTTAGTTTAAAAAGCTTTGGTGATGATTATTTAGAAAAAATTAATGAAGTTAAGAAAAGTGATTTAATCCTCCTTGACGATATTGGAGCACAAACAAATTCTGTTTGGAGTCGAGATGAAATCTTAGGGTCAATTCTTCAATATAGAATGGATAATCAACTACCAACTTTCTTTACATCAAATTACAAAATTGAAGATCTAGAGAATAAACTATCTATTTCAAAAGGACAAGAAGAAAAGATCTCTGCTAGAAGAATAATTGAAAGAATAAAACAGTTAACTGACCAAGTTGAACTGGTAAGTGAAAATAGACGCAAATAAGAGGTATTAATGGATGATAGATTAATTGAACAATGTATTATTACTCGTAATAAAGAACTTCTTAAAGAGGTATTAAATAAACCCACTTATTTAGAAGTATTTCAAGAATTATTAAATAAAATCAATGATCAATTAATAATTCATAATTTAGAATTTAATAAAGCATTCGGACCTATTAACTATATTATTAATATATTTTATGATATATTTCATGACTTTGATCAAGATCTTGAATCATTGCTTAGTCTAGTTAATGGGTTTTTGCTTGAATTGAAAACAAAATTAAAAACTATTGATTCTAAAGGAGAAGAATATCATATTAACAAACATGTTTATAATAGAATAACAAGCTTCAAAAAATTAGTTTTTCATTGTTCAATTAATGAAGATAAGGGTTGCGAGTATGATTTGTTATGTTACTTAATAAGTGAAATAAAAAGCTTTGTTTATGTTGAATCATTAATTAAAAAAAATCCCAGCATTTTAAAAATAGAAAAAAATGATATTTCAATATTTGAATATCTTACTAATGAATATGTGAAGTTTATAAAAAAAGGGGATCTAGATTCTCACCATTTGGATTTTTTTAGAAAAACAATTTGTTTATTTTTAGAAAACAAATTCTTATTGGTTGATCAAGGAGAATTATTAAGAATAATAAATAAAATCAACACTAATCTTGATGAAGATAATCAACAAAAACAAAAAGAATTAGTATATTTAAGACAATTAATATATAGTTTTTATCCAGATTTAAAAATTAATAATAAGATTAATCTTGTTACTCAATTAACAAATGCTCCACAAATACACGATTACGTTAAACCAACTAATGTTTATACAAGACTTGATTTAAGAAATTTAGATACAATATCAATAGATAGTTCTACAGAAAACAAAAAAAATGAACAAACTATTTTTGATGATGCATTTACATTATTTAAACACAATGAAGGATACGTAGTTTATATTCATTTAGCTGATTCACCAAGTTTTGTATTTGCCAATCAAGCGTTGCATGACGATGTTAAAAACAGAATATTTGCCTTAAAGCATGACTTAAGGTATATTCCTTTATTTAATTCTAAATTTTCAAGAGATTATTTATCTTTATGTCCAAATGTTGATCGGTTCGCGATTACTGTTGCTTGTGAGGTGGATGAAACTGGCAAAATAATTGGAGTAAATTTTTATGAAAGTATTATTAGGAATAAAAAAGCATTTTCTTCATATGAAGTAAACGAAATATTAAAAGATTCACATTCTCCCTATTATTCTTTATTAGATGAATATCGGTCTTTAGTAAAATTGATTATTAAAAGAAATGATAATTCTGGTTACTTTATTCCTGCAACATTAAATTTCCTTGCAGGAAAAGTGGTTGGTGAATATCTAAATGAAAATGGGTTACCAACAATCTATAGCAATTGTCTTCCTTTTAGAAATACGCCTAATTATGATCATTGTATTTTAGTTGATGATTTTATATCAGAAAAGATTAATGCGGAATATTTGGATTATTTTTCTAAACAGATTCAAAATTCTTTTCACACTTTTTTTGATACTGTGAATTATGGTCATTGTTTACTTAAAGCAAAATCTTACTGTGAAATAAGTAACCCGATTAGAAGCTATGTTGCCATTTCTATTTTACAGGGATTAAAACAAATGGTTATTGCAAAAGGAATCGATGAAACTATGCAAATAAGGCTTAAAGAACAATATCAAGATTTATCAATAAGAGCCAATGCAATAGATAGTGTATTTAGAAAGTAAAGAATAATCTTGAATATATGTAAAAAAAGTGCTATTATTAATTAAATCGATGAGCAAAGACATGAATAATATTCATCATATTAAAGAGACTTAGTGGTTGGTGTAAACTAAGAATATGAATTTGTGAATCAACTCTTGAGTGAAATGATGAAATTAGTATTCATTTCCGGTTAAAAACCGTTATAAAAATTAAGATGCAAATAGGATGGCACCACGTATCAT
>CAZIUX010000060.1:0-732 GCA_964542795.1 uncultured Muribaculaceae bacterium | reverse complement strand
CTTTGGGAGAGGATTAATAAATCCCGGTTATAAGCCGTTATCTATAATTAAGTAAAATAAAGGATGGTACCGTTTTTAAATAAACTCCTAGGTATTATCTTTTTTTATTTGAAAGAGGTATTATGAAAGAAGAAATGGATAAATTAATTAAAGAGATATATCAAATTAGATTAGAAATGAATTACTCGGCAGTTAAAATGTCAAATGATCCTGAATTAGAAAAACACTTTAGGGAAAGACTGGGGAAAGCTAAATCCAAGTTAAACTCATTAATGATAATGCAACAAAAAGAAAAGAAAGAAGGAATAAGAATATGATAAATATCAAAGAAAACGAAAGACTAAATGTTCTAAATCATAGCTGTGCTCATTTGCTTGCTCAAGCAGTAAGTCATCTCTATCCAGGCGCGATGTTTTGGGTTGGTCCAGTAATAGAAGATGGGTTCTATTATGATATCGATTTGGGTGATAAAGTAATTACGGAAGAAGATCTTGACTCAATTGAAAAAGAAATGAAGAAGATTTCCAAAGATGGAAAAAGAATTTATCGTGAAGAATTATCAAAAGAAGAAGCACTAGAAAAGTTTAAAAATGATCCATATAAAATTGATTTAATTAATAATATGGATGAAGGAACTGTTATTAGTTGTTATACTCAAGGTGATTTTACAGATCTTTGTCGTGGACCTCATGTTGATTCAGTTAAAGAACTTAAACATTTTAAACTAACTAA
>CAZIUX010000059.1:0-5688 GCA_964542795.1 uncultured Muribaculaceae bacterium | reverse complement strand
AATTTTCCCATATGTATATAGTAAGAACCCTTGTAGACTACAAGGTTGATAGGCTGGAGATGGAAGAATAGCAATATTTTGAGTTGACCAGTACTAATAGTTCGAGGATTTAATCCCATTTAATTTAATGAGTGCATTATCTTGTTTTTAAAGGACAATATCCTTTTATTGGTGACGATAGCTTAGTGGATACACCTCTTCCCATACCGAACAGAGTAGTTAAGCACTAATACGCTGACAATAGCGAAAGCGAAGATAAGTAGTTGCCAATATTTTTTTTTGTTTATTTTTCTTGTTAAAATTAGTAAGTTTTGCTATAATATCAACTTATTGAAGGGGCATAATCACGTAAATTCTTGTGATTATGAATTAGGTAATATGAGTAAATTTAAAAAGAAATATTCTTTACATGTTTCAAGTCAAAATGTTAGGTTAATACCTGGAAGTTGGGTTTTTTGTGATACTCAAGAACATCTTGCCAGTGATCAAAGATTCATTGTTTTAGAAGGAAATAGAAGAGATTTAAGAAATAATAGAAGTTCTTTAACTACTCCTCGTAATTTTGCTGAATTAGTATCCTATTTACGTTTCTTTCCTTGTTATAGAGATTTAAGGATGCTAGAACAAATTTGTGCAAAAATATTTGTTAATTCAAATGAAAAAGATTTGAAAGAATTAATATTTTTGATGAATAAAATTCCTAAAGAATTTTATGATGAAATATATGGTGAATTAGCTCCAAACTATTTAGCGAGAGATTATTTTGCGTTTGGTGCTGCTGGAGGCATATTTGATGACAAAGAAGATCAGTTACTTGCATTTAACATTGGTAAACCAAATATTATGGCCCTAGATGATGAAGGAAATATTACTGGTAAAACTGAAGATTATTTTTATCGTGATGAATTATTAAGATCTTGTCATATTAAAGCTAAATATCCAAAAATTGTTCAAAAAGAGTCTAACGATGATTATCGTGCTTTATTAAGAAGAGAATTTAGAAATAATAATTCTGTAGTTGGATGTTACAGTGCATTTACTGGTGAAGAAAGTGCTCTTAAAAGTGTAAGAATGTATTCTTTAGATTTATTAGGATCTAGTCATGTTATTGCTTATTCAAGCAAATTTAGAGAATTTCTTGATGATAAAGAAAATCGAAGAGAAATTATTAGAGGCAAAAGAGTTACTCCTTTAGAAGAAGGAACTATAATTCATTATCAAAAAGTTTTAAAATAATAATCTGTTTATCAGATTTTTATTTTGTCTAGTTTACAGATAATAATTGATTTAAAAGACATATTTTCATATAATCATTATAGGTGATATAAATGAATTATAAATATACTAGTCATAGTGTTGAAGAAACTATGCAACTAGCTGAAAATATTGAATCCGAAAAATTTCCCAACATGGTGATTTGTTTAGATGGAGAATTAGGTAGTGGCAAAACTGTCTTTGTAAAGGGTTTTGCAGCTTCTTTAGGTATAAGTGAAGTAATTACTTCTCCAACTTTTAATTTGGTTAAAGAATATGTAAGTGGTGAAATGCCCTTGTATCATATGGATGTCTATCGTCTTGAAGGTAGTAGTAACCATGATGATATAAAGGAATATTTTACAAAGAATGGGATAACAATTATTGAATGGTCTGAACTAATTAAGAAAAACTTACCGAAAGAAAGGTTAGATATCAAAATTATAATTGTTGATGAAAATACTCGTCTTCTAATGATTACCCCTTATGGTAGAGTATATGAAGACATTTGTAATTTGGTCTTATAGTGGTGAATAATGTATACTTTATTTATTGATACTCATGGAGATCAAGTTTTAACTGTTTTATATAAAGACGGCCAAGTGTTTAAATTCGAAGTGGAAAATGCTCCTCAGAATCATTGTACTTATGCAATTCCTACATTAGCTAAATTAATTAATTCAGCAGATATTAAAATCAAAGATGTTAATGAAATATTTGTTGTAATAGGCCCAGGTAGCTTCACAGGAGTTAGAATAGGCGTTACTATAGCCAAGACACTGGCGTATACCTTAAACATTCCTATAAAGCCTATTTCTACCCTTACAATGTATGCTCTTGGAAATAATAAAGATGCAGGTAAGCTAATTGCTGTTGCGGATCCTAAAGGATACTATTTTGGAATGTTTAATCAGCTAAATGAAGCGGTGTGGGATTTTTCATATTTATCAAATGATGATTTTAATAAATTTATTAAAGAAAAAAATCTTGAAAGAATGGTTCTTAAAGATGACTTAAAGATTGATTTAGATGCTTTATATAAATATTTAAAAGATAAACCTATAATTAACCCTCATGATATAAACCCTATTTATATTAAATCAGTTGAGGTTGAAAATGATTAGAGAAGCCAAACTAGAAGACGATGAATCAATCAAAACATTAGGAAAATTATTAAATTCAAATTACGATAATTTATTTAAGTTAAAAAATATCCTAAGTGATAAATATAATAAAGTATATGTTTATGTTATAAATGATTTGATTATTGGATTTATTCATATTATTGAGTTAGATGAAACAATAGAAATAATTAATATTGTAATTGATCCAAACTATCGTCATCAAGGAATTGGTAGTAGTTTAATATCTCATATAATTGAGAATGCAAAATATAGTGTAAAAGAAATTACTTTAGAAGTGTCTTCAGATAATAGTGATGCAATTAATTTTTATTCTAAACATGAATTTAAAATTATTAATGTTAGAAAATGCTATTATGATGGTAAAGATGGTTACTTAATGGGAAGGAATATAAAATGAACAAAGATATTTATATTTTAGGAGTTGAAACTTCATGTGATGAGACAAGTATCTCAATTGTGAAAAATGGCCATGAAGAAGTTGCGACTACCGTTCTTAGTCAAATGGATGTTCATGCAAGTTTTGGAGGTGTAGTTCCAGAAATTGCTTCAAGAATGCATGTTGAAAATATAACAATGGTCTTAGAAGAAACATTAGAAAAAGCAAAAATGACTATAGATCAAATGGACGCGATTGCAGTTACATATGCTCCAGGTTTAATGGGAAGCCTTATTATAGGCGTTGAGTTTGCTAAGACATTAGCATATACCCATTCGAAACCACTTATACCAGTTCATCATATTGCGGGTCATTTATATGCAAATAACTTAGTTGAGTTTATCAAATTTCCTTCGTTAGGATTAGTTGTAAGTGGAGGACATACTGATTTAGTTTTAATTGAAGATGACTATGTTTTTAATTTACTTGGTCATACCTTGGATGATGCGATTGGAGAAACATTCGATAAGGTGGCAAGAATCCTTGGGTTATCCTATCCAGGAGGACCTAATCTTGAAGCTCTTGCTTTAGAGGGAAAGCCAACATTTGCCCTTCCAAGTTCTATGAATAATGATAGTTTAGATTTTAGTTATAGTGGATTAAAAAGTGCAGTTAATAATCTAGTTAGCAATTCTAAAAATCGTGGTGAATATATTAATAAGGCTGATATGGCCGCTAGCTTTCAAAAAGTTGCTATTGAACAATTGATAAAAAAAACAGAGATGGCACTAAAAAAATATCGTGTAAAAAACTTAATAATTGGTGGAGGTGTATCTGCAAATAACTACTTAAGAAGTGAATTTGCAAAACTAAAAGAGGTTTATAAAATAGAGATTTCTATTCCCCCACTTAAATATTGTACTGATAATGCCGCGATGATTGCTACTGCTGCTTATCCATTATATTTAAAAAATGCTTTTGGAAATTTCTCTTTAAATCCTAAAAGCCAAGAAGATTTCTTTAAAAAAACCGAATGATAAAGTAATTACTTTATCTTTTTTGTATGATATAATTTATTTGGAGTTGATTTAAATGAATAATCAAGGCATATTATTAACAATTTTTGCCGGTTCTTTTTTTCTAGTTGGCTATTTAATTACACTGTTAGTTAAAAAACGAACTACATTAAATGAAATATCAATGGGTATGTCATTAAGTGTTTTAATATTACTAGCTGTTTTAGAATTAAATACTGAAGCAATGGAAAAAATAAATAATTATTTTAATAATAATTTTATAAGTATTTTAGTAATTGTTGGTTCAATTATTATAGGAATGCTTATTTTAAAATTATTAGAAAAATTTGTTCCCCATCACGATCATTATAGTGAAAAATTAACACACGATAATCATTTATATCATATAGGTTTAATGACTGGTTTATCATTAATTATCCATAATATTATTGAAGGAATGAGTATATATAGCTTAGGAGTAAATAGTTTATCAAATGGACTAATTCTTGCACTTGGAATAGGACTTCATAATTTGCCCTTTGGAGTTCAAATCAGTACTATGATGGAAGGAAGAAAAAATAGTAATATAAAAGTATTAATATTAATGTTTTGTTTAGTATTATCAACATTTATAGGAGGTCTATTAATTAGTTTATTTAATAATTTAAATGAATTATTCATCGGTATCTTAATTGGTATTACATTGGGAATGGTTGTGTATATTGTCATATTTGAATTATTAACAGAAATAAAAGAAAGTAAGAACAAAAAAAATGTAAATTTTGGAATAATTATTGGCTGTGTTGTCATGGCTATTAGTTTATTATTATAGGAGAACATATGAGATTAGATGTTAAAGATTTATTTGAAAAAACAGAAGAATATTTAGGTAAAAAAATAGAAATTAGTGGTTGGATAAAAAACCATCGTAAACAAAAAGATTTTGGATTTATTGATTTTTCTGATGGCACTTATTTGAAGAGATTACAATTAGTCTATTATCAAGATAATAAATATTTTGAAGAATTAACAAAATTAAAAGTTGGTTCTGCAATTAAAGTTTTGGGTAGTTTAATAAAATCTGAGGGTTCAAATCAAGCATTTGACCTTGTTATTGATAGTTATGAATTATTAGGAGATTGTCCTGATGAATACCCACTTCAACCTAAACCACACAGTCTAGAATTTTTAAGAGAAATTGCTCACTTAAGATCAAGAAGCAATACTTTTCAATCAATATTTAAAATAAGAAGTATCGCGGCGATGGCAGTTCATGAATATTTTCAAACCAATGGTTATGTTTATGCTCACACACCATTTCTTACAACATCAGACTGTGAAGGATCAGATCAAATGTTTAAAGTAACAACATTTGATTTAAATAATGTTCCATTAAATGATAAAAAAGCCGATTATTCAAAAGATTTATTTGGACAAAAAGTATTACTAACTGGATCTGGCCAACTTCATGGAGAAACAATGGCGATGGCATTTAAGAAAATTTATACTTTTGGACCAACTTTTAGAACAGAAAACTCTAATACTAAAACTCACGCTAATGAGTTTTGGATGATCGAGCCAGAAATCGCATTTTATGATTTAAATGACTTAATGGATCTTGAAGAAGACATGGTAAAATTTGTTGTTAAATATGTTATGGATCGTTGTTATGATGAATTATTGTTCTGTGAAAAATTCTTTGAAGCAGGATTACTAAAAAAATTAAATAATATTCTAAACAGTGAATTTCACCGTATTGATCATAGAGACGCTATAGATATTTTATTATCAGTTAATAAAGATTGGGAATTTACACCTTCATATGAAGGAGATATTTCAAAAGAACATGAAAAGTATTTACTTGAACATTTTGGAGGACCTGTATTTGTTAAAAACT
>CAZIUX010000058.1:5283-5706 GCA_964542795.1 uncultured Muribaculaceae bacterium | reverse complement strand
CGTCTCAAACCGTTTCAAGTTTAAGAGTAATTAATGAAGTAGTTAAAATACCGGTAATTAGACCCCTTGCCTGTTTTGATAAATTAGAAACGATTGATTTATCAAGAAAGATCAATACATATGAAACGAGTATTTTACCATTTGAAGATTGTTGTACAATTTTTCTTCCTGAACATCCAGCCATAAAACCTCAATTAAAGAAGTGTATTGAATATGAAAAATTAATTGAATATGAAAAAATGATTGATAAATGTATAAAAAATCATGAAATCATTAGATTAGAACCAAAAAAATTAAGTAGTCTTTTATAAATATGTTATAATTCAAATAGTGAGGTGTATTATGAAAATATTATCAGTAAATGCAGGCAGTTCATCATTAAAATTTACTTTGTTTGAAATGCCAGAAGGAAAAGAATTAATT
>CAZIUX010000058.1:0-5273 GCA_964542795.1 uncultured Muribaculaceae bacterium | reverse complement strand
GTTCACTTGATGAAATTAGTGGTGTAGGGCATAGAGTAGTAAATGGTGGAAACTATGATTCAAGTATTATAATTGATGATAATTTTTTAGAAAATTTTCCATCATACTTTGAGTTAGCGCCTCTTCATAATCCCGTTAATATGATGGGAATTAAAGCGTTTTTAAATGTTCTTCCAAATGTAAAGATGACCGCTGTGTTTGATACTTCATTTCATCAAACAATGAATAAAGAAGAATACCTATATCCAGTTCCATATGAATGGTATGAAAAATACGGAGTTCGTAAGTATGGTTTCCATGGGACTTCTCATCGTTATGTAAATGGTAAAATAAGTGAAATACTAAATAACAATAATTTAAAAGTTATTTCTTGTCATTTAGGTAATGGCTCAAGTATAACTGCTATTGATTCAGGAAAATCAGTTGATACATCAATGGGATTTACTCCTTTAGCGGGTGTTATGATGGGAACAAGATCTGGGGATATTGACGTAAGTATTATTCCTTATATTATGAAAAAAGAAAATAAAACTGCAGAAGAAGTAGTGGATATGCTAAACAAAAAAAGTGGTTTTTTAGGTGTAAGTGGAAAAAGTAGTGATTCAAGAGATATTGAAGAGGGAGTTAAAAAGGCTGACGAACGTTGTCTTTTAACTCATAGAATGTCAATAAGAAGATTTGCAAACTATATCGCAATGTATAATAATTTATTAAATGGGGCAGATGTTATTTGTTTTACAGCAGGCATTGGTGAAAATAGTCCTGAAACTAGGATAGATACTATCAACTTATTAAGCAGTTTAGGAGTAAAACTAGATGAAAATGTTAACAATGTTCGTGGAAAGATAACTAAAATATCTAGTGATGATTCTAAAATTCTTGTCTATGTTATCCCGACCAATGAAGAATTAATGATTGCTAAAGATACATATGAATTAGTTAGGAATTTGTAAATGATAAAAAAAATATTTAAGACAATAAAAGAATATGATGAAATAGTAATTGCGAGACACATCGGACCTGATCCTGATGCTGTTGCATCGCAAATTGCCTTAAGAGACTCTATTAGACTTACTTTCCCAAATAAAAAAGTATATGCTGTGGGAGCAGGAGTTGCTAAATTCAAATATTTAGGATCTTTAGATAAAATTGATGAAGAACAATTAACAAATCCGTTATTAATTGTTGTGGATAACCCAAATACAATTAGACTTGATTCTGCTAATCATACAAAATATAAAGACATAATTTTAATTGATCATCATCCCAAAGAAGATTTATTTAATCTTGCTAAATTCTCTTATGTTGATGAAGCGTCATCTTCTGCAGCTCAACTAGTTGCAAATTTAATTATGAATTCCAAATTAAAAATTAATAAAGAAATTGCTGGTAATTTATTTATAGGAATTGTTGCAGACAGCGATCGCTTTTTACTTGGTTATACAACATATAATACATTTAAAACAGCTTATCAATTATTAAAAAAGTACAAGTTTGATATTACAGAATTATATGCAAAATTATATGAAAGACCAATTAGTGAAGTTAAATTTCAAGCCTATATTGCAACTAATTTAATTGTAACTAATAATAAATTTGGTTATATAATTTTAGAAGATAAAACATTAAAAGAAATGGGTGTTGATTCATCATCTGCCTCTAATATGATTAATGATTTTAATTATATTAAGGAACTTTATTGTTGGGCATTCGCATCATATGATACAAGAAATAACTTATATAAAGTAAATATTCGTAGTAGAGGTCCAATAATTAATGAGGTTGCTAATAGATATAATGGTGGTGGCCATAAACTAGCAAGTGGAGCTAGAATTGCTGAAGTAAGTGATGTTGATAATTTATTTAAAGATTTAGATAAAGCTTGTGAGGAGTATATAAAAGGTCTTAATGAAGATAAATAAATTTAAAAAAATTAAAAATAATCAATATGAAGTAACAATAGAAGAAAACAAGTATAAATTATTTTCTGATGTTATATTAAAATATAATTTACTAATAATTAAAGAGATTAGTAGTAAAACATTGGATGAAATATTATCTTTAAATGAAGAATATTATTGTTATGAACTAGCTTTAAAATATATAGATATAAAACTAAGAACTAAAAAGGAAATAGAAGAATATCTAAATAAAAAGAATTGTGCTAAGAATATTATTGCTAAAACTATTGAAAAATTAGAATCTTTAAATATGTTTAATCATAAAGTATATTTAACTAGCTATATTAATGATCAATTAAAATTAACAAATAATGGTCCATGTAAAATAAAATCTTCATTAGAGAAATTAGGTTTTGAAGAACAAGAAATATTAGATTATTTGGACTTTAATGATCAAATTTGGCAACTCAAGATTAGTAAATATATCGAAAAGAAAACTCTAATTAATAAAAAATTAAGTACCAATGAATTAAAAAGAAAATTAGCAAGTGATTTAAATATTTTAGGTTATCAAAGCGATTTAATTAATGAGTTATTATCTAATATTAAGACGGATGATAATAAATCATTTAATTTAGTTGCTGATAAAATTTATAATAAATTAAGCAATAAATATGATAATCAAAAATTAATTTATTACTTTAAAAGTAAGATGTATAATTTGGGTTATGATAATGAACTAATAAATGAATATTTAAACAAAAAAATGTGAATTAAATTCACATTTTTATTTCAGATAAAACAATTTATTATTAGATAATATTCGTTTTTGAATAGGTAATTTAAATATACTAGATTGATTTAAATCATCAACAATGATCACCGATAAAGTCAATTTATTTTTTTCGTTTTTTACCTCTTTAAGTAATTTGTCATTATTAACTTTGATTATTTTAAATGATTTAAAATAATCATCAGAATCAACATATTTATTTGTTGGGAAGGATTCAGAAATATCCGCGATAGATATAATTGCATTGTCAGTTTTGATTTCTAAAGAAACCATAACACTCTTCATGTTAATATTTTTATTATTTAATTTAATGTTTTCTAAATAAATTTTTTGTTCTTTAGGAGTAAAATAAATAACACTATCTTTTATTGTAAGGTTATTGTTCTCACCATATAACTTAACAATTGTAAATTGATTATAATTACCAATTAAGTAACCTAATAATAAAGTTAATATAACTAATCCTAAAATTAAAAATCCCTTGGTGTTTGTTTTAATCATATATTCTTTCTTTTTAAATAAATGCATTTTAATCACTCCTTAATTATCCTCATTATACCATACTTTTTCGATGTCAACACTTCTACTTACTGGCATTGGATCAGGTAATTCCAATAGGGCCATAAGTGGAATAGAGAAGGCAGATCCAAATGTCATAGCTGAACCTGGTTTTGAATCTCTAATTTTATTAATTGCTGAATCAGAAACATTAGAAGTAATACCTCTTATGATTTCAATATCATCTGGATGATACATTCTATAAACGATAAAATTAGAACACTGACTTATAGCAGTTTGTGATAATTCACTAGGTCTTTGAGTAATTAGACCTAATAATACACCATATTTTCTTCCTTCTTTAGTGATTCGATCAAAAATATTATAACCAATTAGATTAATATCATTATCATTTTGAACATATCGATGTGCTTCTTCTAAAATAATATGAATTGGATAACTGGTCTTAACTTTTAAGTTATTCGCAAATACAAAGAACATTTTACAGAAAATTTTAGTTAAAACTTTTGCAAATCTTTCATCAATGTCACCAAAGTTAAAATTGATTATTTGAGCATTTTCATTATTACTTTTAAAAATATTTTTTACATAGTCATTTAATGATATATAACTTGAATAATCAAATAATCGAGAATATTTGCTATTAATAATTGATTGAAGTCTTACTTTTAAAATATTATTTCGATCAAATACTTTGTCACTTTTTAGAATACCTTCACTAATTAAAGCAAACTCAAAAGCAAAATATAAATCTTCTAAAGTATAAATAAGTAATTCATTTTTTACTAAAGGGATTAAATTTAGATTTATATATTTTTCTAAAGCTTCAACTACTAAATGAACATTAGCCATTTTTCCTTGATTATCTATATTTAAGCATTGTCTAAGCGTTCTTGTATAACCTGGTTGAACAATAGGCGTTTCTAGATTAACTTCTTCAGTATTATACTTGGTTAATACGGCAATTATTTGATCGCGCATTTGAGTGGTATTTTTTCCACTTGTCAAAATATCTAAAATAGCATTAGATATAATATCATTTTTCCAAGAATTAGCTTCTTCACCTTGACTTTTAAATATATTAACTAATTCTAGTGCTTTTTGTATAATTGGAATTTGATTTGCGTCAGTTGCATTAAGTAATAAAGCTATATCATCTGCTTCAAGCAAGAATAAAGGAATTTTAATAGTATTATTATCATTTTCATCTTGAGAAATTTCAGTAGTATAATTACGAAACTTTATTCCTGGAAGAGTATTCATCTTAGAAAATGCATTATTGTATTCACCAAAAACATCAAATATTGCTAAGTGAGAGTTTAAAGGCATTCCTTCATCATTAAAATAAAATATGTTTTGAATAAGTCTTGCAGTTCCACAAGATTTTCCTGAACCAGTATTACCAATAATGGCAAAGTGCGCTGATAAAAAATCATTAGCATTAGCAGTAACATTAAATCCATCATATATAGCACTTTTTCCAATATATAAAGTATCTTTTTTAGAAATGTCTTGTTTTCCAAGAATTAGTTCAACTTCACTTTTATAAACTAATCTACAGCTAGATTTAAAACTTGGTTTTTTGATAACTCCTGCTATAAAACGATCATTAATTATATCTCCAACTAATAATATTTCGATAGCGCCTTGAGTTATTGCAACGATTTCACCAACAGTTTTACGATTATTATTAGTAAAAACAACGTGATAGTTTAAAACATTTGTTTCTGTTTCTCCACTTGTGTTTTCAACTAACACATAATTATCTTTTATTTCGATTATTCTTCCAAACATTAAGACACTTCCTATCTTAAAATAATTTTATCATAAAATAGTTGAAATAAATAGTATTTAAAATTGACTATTTATTACTATTATGATAAAGTTTAATAGTATTTAGGAGGAAAACAAATGGCAAAAAAAGTAACAACAAAAAAACCATTAGCGGGTAATAATAGATCTCATGCTTTAAATGCAACAAGAAGAGTTCAAAAACCAAATTTACAAAAAAAAACTATTAATGGTGAAAAAGTAATTATAAGTGCTCGTGAAGCAAAAAA
>CAZIUX010000057.1:0-5950 GCA_964542795.1 uncultured Muribaculaceae bacterium | reverse complement strand
CCAGTATGTTCATCTTAAAGAACCAGTTCCTTCAATAAGAACATACTTGCCAAGTATTCCTCAATCAGTTGAAAATGTTATTATTAAATCTACTGCTAAAAATCCTGATAATAGGTATGCTGACGCAAGAGAAATGAATGAAGATTTAAAGACTGTTTTATTAGATTCGAGAAAAGATGAACCAAAGGTAGAATTACCATATCCGGACATTGAAACTAAATCACATGTTAAAGTCGAAGATGTAAAATTAGATCAAATTGATTATGGTGATGAAGATGAAGATCCAATCGCGGTTCAATTAACTGAACAAGATATTAAAAAACAAAATAAAATTTTATTAGTTTTAGGAGTTGTATTTACAGGACTCGCAATTATTACAACAATGTTAGTTATTTTTTTACCACAATTAACTAAACAAAAACAAATTACTGTTCCCGATGTAACAAATATGACTGTCGTAGAAGCCGAAAAGAAACTAACTAGTTTAGGTTTTGAAATAGCAGAAGATACTATGCAAAAAGCTTCTGATACAATTCCAGTTGGTAAAGTGGTTGAAACAAAACCAAAGGCAGGAAGCATTAGAAAATCCGGAGCAATAATTACTATTTTTGAATCTACTGGAGAAAACAGTTATATTATGGAAGATTTTACTGGGAAAAATGTTATTGAAATTAGGACTACATTAGAAAAAGTAAATCAATTAAATGTAATTGTTGAAAAAAAAGATGTTGAAGATGCAACTAACTTAACTGTAAACGATATTATTGATCAAAAACCGAAAGCTAAGGAAAAAGTTAAATCTGGCGATACTGTTTATCTATACGTACCAAATATTACTGATAAATATCCTAATTTTACAACTGGATCTTATTCACTAGAAGATATTGAATTATTTGCAGCTAAATATAATTTAGATTTAAAAATTAATTATGTTGAATCAGAAGAATATGAACCAGGTGCTGTAATGAGTCAAAGTAGGCCTGCAGGAAGTGATATTATATCTGGAATATCATTTACAATTCAGATAGCCGAAGAACCTGGCTTACCAGAAGAAGATGAAGGAACTAATTAAAACAAGATGCAAGGTCAAATTATAAAAATAATTAGTAACCATTACTCAGTATCAATAAATAATGAAGTAATTGATTGTCAAGCGAGGGGAGTATTTCGTAATAAAGGAATTACTCCCTTAGTTGGCGATTTTTGTCTTGTCAACATGGATGAAAAAGTAATAACAGAGATTTTACCAAGAAACAATGAATTAAATAGACCTTGTGTTTCAAATGTTGATGTAGCATTAATTGTAACAAGTATTAAAGAACCTAATCTAAGTTTAAACCTACTAGACAAATTAATTGTCTCAATTATTCATCATAATATAACTCCACTAATTTGTTTAACTAAACTTGATTTAATGACCGGTAAAGACAAATATGAATTAAAAAAAATTATTAAATATTATGAATCAATTGGGATTAAAACATTTAATAATAAAAATATTGGTAAATTAAAAAGATATTTAAAGAATAAAACCATTGTTTTGACTGGTCAAACAGGAGCTGGAAAATCCAGTTTATTAAATTTAATTGATCCTAAATTAAAATTAGAAGAAGGCGAAATATCTCATGCTTTAGGAAGAGGAAAACATACAACAAGACATGTTGAATTATACAAAACAAATAAGATGCTAATTGCAGATACCCCGGGGTTTTCTTCTATAGAAGATAATCTTACTCTAGAAGAATTAAAAGAGTGTTTTAAGGAATTTTCTAAATATCCTTGTCCATATAGTGGATGCAATCACTTTAAAGAGATTGATTGCAATGTAAAGAAAGCCGTTAAAAATAATAGAATAATGGCTAGTCGTTATGAAAACTATTTAAAAATTGGAGGATTAAAATGAAAGTGGCTGTATCTTTTATAACAAGTAATTACAATGAAAGTGAAACAATTAAAAAAATTGAATTAACAGATGCTAATTATATTCATGTTGATTTAATGGATGGTAAATTTGTTGAAAATAAAAATTATACTTTATCTGAAATAACTAAATTATTAAGTGGAGTTAAAAAACCTTTAGATGTTCATTTAATGGTCGCAGAACCACTTAAATATACTGAGTTTTATGCTACTTTAAATACTGAATACTTAACTTTTCATTATGAAGCGGTTAAAGACCCTATTTTAGTTATAAATGATATTAAAGAATATGGCTTAAAAGTAGGTATGTCAATAAAACCAGGAACTTCAGTTAGAGTAATTGAAGAATATTTGCCATTAATAGATCAAGTATTAGTTATGAGTGTTGAACCAGGTAAAGGTGGACAACCATTTATCGAAGAAGTTATTGGAAAAGTTCAAGAACTAGATGCAATTCGCAAGCATCATAATTGTCATTATGTTATAAGTGTTGATGGTGGAGTAAATAATGAAAATATCGAAATGTTAAAACTTAATCATGTTGATTTAGTTGTTTCGGGTTCATATGTATGTAAAAGTGATGATTTTCAAAAACAAATTAGTAGTTTAAGGTAGGTGTTCCTAAATGGATAAGATTATTACCCAAGTACTAAATAGAATTGAAGATAATGGGTTTGAGGCATATATAGTTGGTGGATATGTTAGGGATCTTTATTTGGGTATAAAATCTACCGATATTGACATTTCAACAAATGCTTTACCTAAAGATTTAATAAAACTATTTAAAAAAGGGATTTTAAGTAAGGAATACTACGGATCTTTTCGTATTATAAAAAATAACTATTTATTCGATATTACTACTTATCGAAAAGAAGGATCATATGTTAATCGCAGGCCAACAGAAATAACATATATAAATAATTTATTAGAAGATTTACAAAGAAGAGATTTTACTATAAATAGTATTTGTATGAATAAAAAAGGGGAAATAATTGATCTTTTAGGTGGAATAAAAGATATAGAAAAAAAACAAATAAGAGTAATTGGTTCTCCTAGTAAAAAGTTTATGGAAGATCCATTAAGAATTTTAAGAGCAATTCGTTTTAGCACAATTTTGAATTTTAAACTGGCAGATGATACAGAAAAATGGATAAAAAAATATGCTAAATTAGTTAAAGAATTATCATATGTGAGAAAAAAAGAAGAATTAGAAAAAATTTTATTATCCAAAAATGTTTTAAAAGGAATTAGCTTACTAAAAAAACTAAAATTACTTCATCACTTAGAAATATCAATTAAATCATTTGTACCTGTAGATGACATTTTTGGGATGTGGGCTCAGATAGATTGTAGTCCTAATTATCCATTTGCTAAAAAAGAATTAGAAAATATAAATAATATAAAAAAAATTATTAAATATGGTAGAATAGATAATAATTCTTTATTTAATTATGGTTTATATTTAAACAATGTAGCAGCTAAAGTTTTAAAAGACAATCCATCAAGAATTAATATGCTATATAATAATTTACCAATTAGAAGTGTTAAAGACATTAAAATAACTTCTAAAGAAATTATTGATTTATTGAATATAACACCATCACCAAAATTAAAAATCATTATTGAAGACTTAAAAACACAAATTTTAAATTCAAAGTTAAAAAATGAGAATGAGATAATAAAAAAATATTTAGTGGGGAAGTGGGTAAATGCCAAAGGGGATTTTAAATCAATTTAAATATGTTTTGACTGAATGTGAATTAAGGGAAATTAAAAAGTTAAATTTAGATTTAAATAAAACTTTTTTACTTATCTATTTTATTAATCAAAATAAACCAATTCTTAATTTGGAAGAATTACATAATCAGCTTAACTTAAATGAAGAAGAAGTAATGGAAGCATTTAACTACTTACTAAGTAATAATTTAATAGAAATCAAGATGAAAAAGAATAATGATAAGAAACTTGAAGAAATAATCAGTCTTGATCCATTTTATGAAAGAATAGAATGTGAATTAAAAGAAAAAAATAAAGAAACCAAAATAACTAAAATATTTCAAATTTTTGAAAGTGAATTTGGAAGACCCCTTAGTCCAATGGAATATGAATTAATCGATGGCTGGTTAAAGAGTTCAGTAAATGAAGAGTTATTGATTGGAGCATTAAAAGAAGCAACTTTTAATGGTGTAAGAAATTTTAGATATATTGATAAAATAATTTATGAATGGACTAAAAAAGGATTTAAAAGTATGAAAGATGTTGAATCAAATATCAGAAAACAACCAGAAAAAACAAATAATCAAGATCCATTATTTGATTATAATTGGTTAGATGATGACAAATAAATATATAATGAATAATTTAGATCAAATGATTTTAAACCCCAAATGCGAGTTAAATTATCAAAAAGATTATGAATTACTAATCGCGACTGTTTTAAGTGCGCAGGCAACAGACAATTCAGTTAACAAAGTGACTGAATTTTTATTTAAAGAATATGATTTAGAATCATTAAGTAAAGAGAATTTAAGTGTAATAGAAAATAAAATTAAATCAATCGGCACATATAAAAGAAAAGCATATTATATAAAAGAACTAGCTAAAAGATTAATTATCGATCATCAAGGAATAGTACCTAATGATAGAGATTATTTAGAATCTTTACCAGGAGTTGGAAGAAAAACAACAAATGTAGTCTTATCAAACTTATTTAACTATCCTGCAATAGCAGTTGATACACATGTTTCAAGAGTATCTAAAAGACTAGAAATAGCTAATTTAAGTGACGATGTTTACGAGATTGAAAAAAAATTAATGGATTTTTTCCCTAAAGATAAATGGATAAGGATTCATCATCAATTAGTATTATTTGGTAGATATATTTGCAAAAGCAAGAATCCTAATTGTAAGCAGTGTTTATTTAATGAAAAATGCAAATATTCAAATATTATAAAAAACAAATAGCTAAACTTTTAATTTCCCTATTGAAAATTTTAAAATTTGTGATAAAATTAAATTGACAATAACTTGACAATTTGTATTTTTTGTTTATAATAGCATCTATATGTTGCATAGGCATTGTTTTAAGGGAGGTGAATTGAATGATCAAAAAAATACTTAATGTTTCTTTTTGGGTCATTTTTTCCGTTGTGTTTCTAATCTGGGTAATAGATTTTGTTCAAACACAAAGAGGAAAAGATCCAATTTTTTGCTTAAAAAAAATTACTCATCAGTATGACGATGGTAAAGTAGAAGAATGTACAGGCCTTGGTTATAGAATATATGACTATAACCGTGAATCCTTACCTAAAGGAGTAGATTTTGCTCCGATATTTGTCAAAATGAGAATTAAATAATAGAAAGGATTGATTAATATGATGAGAAATAAAAGAAAAATAATTGCAATTTTATTATTCTTATTTATGAGTTTAATAATGTTTGCTTCAGCTAATCCAGCTGGAGAAGTTATTGATTTATTAAATGAGGATCCCATTATTACAGTTAATGATGAAGATTTTTCTATAGAAGTATTTGATGATATACCTGTTTTTAGTGCAACAGCAAAAGATGCTGCTGGCAATGACTTAACAGTTACAATTACAAATACTATAAATAATCAAGTAACTGGTAAATATACGGTTACTTATAAAACAGAAGATACATCTGGGAATGTTTCTGAAATCGTAAAAGAATTCGAAGTTTTAGATACAACAAGACCGGTTATCAGATTAATAGGAAGCGTCTCTTATAAAAGAATATTAGGATATGAAACATATACTGATGAAAGAGCAAGAGTAACAGATAACTACGACCCAGATCGTACTATAAGTGGTAATATAGCTGGTAATCCAAGTGCTGTAGGCTTTTACTATTTTAGATATAATGCTACAGATACAAGTGGAAATAGAGCTGTAGAAGTAACTAGAACTATTAAAATGTTAGCCCCTGAAGCCGATGAAGATGGTGATGGATTTACTAATCTTGAAGAATACAATGAAGGCACCGATTACGATGATGAAAATGATTATCC
>CAZIUX010000056.1:0-5973 GCA_964542795.1 uncultured Muribaculaceae bacterium | reverse complement strand
ATTAATAGACTTAATATAGTCTTTTTTATTTGTTTACTCTACACATTGTAGAGAATTAATCTATATCTCTTATGCTATAATTATATTGGGGTGATTATTGGATGAGTACTATTGGAAACAAGATTAAAAAATTAAGAATTTCAAAAAAATTATCACAAAAAGAATTTGCAAAATTACTATATGTTTCTGATAAAACAATCTCAAGTTGGGAATGTGATCGGACAACCCCGGATATAAATATGCTGTTTAGTATTGCAAATTCTCTTAACCTAAGCATATATAGTTTAATTAATGACGATAGTTTAAATTTAAATAATATAGAAATTGGAATAAAATTAAAAGTAAATTTAGAACAATATAATAAAATATTTGAAATTATTAATAATGATCATGCTAAATTTGAAGTTAAGAAACAAATTGATTATTATTATGTTTCAAAATATAAAGAATTCATTCATGAATGGCTAAGAATTAGATGTGAGAATAAAAATTGTAGTTTAACTTATAAAAAAAAAGATATGAATAATTGCTATACTGAATATGAAGTTATGATAGATGATTATAACAAAATGGTAAAAATATTAGAAAATATTGGCATGATAAAATATGGGATAATTATAAAAGATAGGATTAATATTTTGTATAATAATACATATAAATTTTCATTCGATAAAGTGAAAAATATAGGGTATTTTATAGAAATAAAGAACATTAATGAAAATACTGATAAAAAAACACAGATTGATGAGATTACAAAGGTACTAAAAAAACTAAATATAGATTTGAATCTAATAGATAGTAAAAAATATTTCGATTATTTATAAGGGGGTTTTGTATGACGAAGAATGAATTATTAATTTTGAGAGAATTGTTTAAAAATGAAATGAGTAGATTAAGTAGAATTAATGAATTATCAGATGATAATAAAGTCAAAGAATTTATTGCATTATTAGGAATTGAATACAGCAAAGATATAGATATATACAAAACTTTAAATGATATTTTAGAGGCAATTTCTATTACTAAAACTAATGGTATTTATGTTTGTACTGGAACATTTTATAATGAATGTATTACTCAGTATCAAGAAACTGATTACTTTACAAGACATACTGATTTTGATTCTAAACATGCTGAGTTTAGAGAATATTGTGATATTGAAAGTCTTAAATATGTAAGGGCATTTACTGATTCTAAATATATGGAGGGTGATGACATTTATAGATTAACGGCAGTCTTTGAAAGAGAAAATATTGTTTTAAATCCATATAACACATTTATTAATCTAAACGGATTACATAATGTAAGATTCGATTTCTTTACTAGGAGCATTGAAACGGATCAAAGCCAAGCAAAAAAATATGTTATCAATAAATATCATAGAATGTAGAATAAATATTTTTTAAAATTTATAAATTTGATATAATGTTTATTGTAAGGTGAAATATGAAACTATATGTTAATGAAAAAATATTTTCGGTGCACAACAAATTCTATATTAAAGATGAAAATGATAATGATGTCTATGAAATATCAAGCGAGATTTTTTCAATTGGAGATAAAACTACAATAAGCACTATGAGAGGAAGAAAGATTGCTTTTATTGAACAAGAGCTTTTTCATTTAACACCAAATTATAATGTTTATATAGATGATAAATTTGCTTTTAAAATATCTAAAAAATTTCATTTAATAAAAAATGATTATGTTTTAAGTAATGGTTATAAAGTCGAAGGTAATTTTTTAATGTTAGATTTCAAAGTTTATGGCAAACATAATGAAGTAATTGGTAGTATAAAAAGAAAATATTTTTCTATTGGAGACAAGTATGTATTAGATATTAAAGACGAAGCTAATAAAGAAATTGTACTTGCAATTATAGTTGCTATAGCAAATGATATTAATAGATCACAATCATCACTTTCTAAAGATTAAAATATATATTACAATTAAATAATTAGTAGTGGAGGAAAAATAAATGATTATTAGTGGAGCAAACTTAGAAAATACCGAAGTTGAATACAAAAGATTATCTGAGGTTAAATGGACAGATAGTGAAGAAATTAATAAGCAAATATTGTATTTAGAAAAATTATATTTATCGTTATATGAAAAAGCTCGTGAAACAGAGATTAATCCTATAGAGATTGATAATGATAATCGTGTGGTATTAAAACCTTATATGGCTTTTCATCGTTCTAATTCAGATTTAAATACTTTAAGAATGATTTCTGAAAAAGGAATATTAGCTTCTGAATGGTTTGGTTTATTGGAAAGTGAAAGAGAAGGCTGTTTTTGTACTTTTATTTCAAGAATAAAAAGAGACGATTATCCATATGTTGGTGACTTGGCGGAAGATAATTATAGTAGATTAAATGTTGGGAATAATGTTTTGTTATTCCTTGATCAAGAAAATCCAATAATGAAATATTTAGTACATTTAGATTATTTTGACTATATTCATTTAAAAAATACAAATCCTGATTGCATAAACGAAAAATATACTATAGAAGAAATAGATTTATTAGATAAACTTATTGCGCCTATATCTCCATCTGGTAAAGGCATGAGAGTTAATCATGATTTTAAAACAAATTACTGGTCAGCAATACCTGGAGGAATACCACCTTTTTTAGTTAATGGAATATGTATAAAAAATGTTAAATACACAGATGAAGAATTGGAAAATATAAGTATGATGTTTCCTAAAGCAATAATTTTTAACTCAAAAAAAGAAATTGCTAGGCGTCCATATTTTTCGATGAATTTTGAAAAATAGTTGAAACTAATGTTTTAATTATAAGGAGATTTTGTTATAATAACTAATGAGGTTAATATGAAAAATTATTTAATTAAAACCGAATTTTATAATATTCTAAATGAAGAAATAAAAGGTCTTACATCAATAGATTGTCAAAAAATATTTTTTGATTTAGAAGTCGATCAAGTAGAAGATGTTATTGAAGAAATAAATAGCATTTCTTTATTTAATGATAAAAAAATAATTATTTGTAAAAATTTGGATTTAAGTTTAAGTTACAAAGAAACATTAGAAGAATTTCTAAATTATTATTTAAATAATCTCAATCCAAATGTTTCTCTAATTTTTTCTACATCCAAGAATATAGATCAAAGGCTTAATATTTCTAAATTATTCAATAATCATTTTACAATAATTGATTTAATTGAAAAAGATATGTTTTTTTATATCAATCGAATTAAAGAATTGTTAAAGAGTGATGGATACCAAATTAATGATTCTAATCTAAGATTATTATGGGAAAAAACATCCCATAATTATGATATTTGTCTTAATGAATTAGATAAGTTAATGATAATTGCCGACAAAGATAAAATTATTACTATTGATGATATAGAAAAAAATGTTCCTTTATATACATTTGATGAATTATTTACAATTAAAGATTATATAATAAAGAATAAAAAAGATGAGTATATAAAATTACTGGAAAATTATAAATTATTTAAGAAAAGCATGATGCCATTAATATCAGTTTTAGCTAATGATTTTAGATTAATGTATTTAGTTAAAAATACTGATTATTCTGACAAAGAACTTTCAGATTTATTAAAAATACATGCTTATCCAATAAAGCTAGCTAGAGGGAATTCCTATAATTATTCGAGTAATAGTTTAGTTAATTATTTACTTAACCTTGCAAATTTAGATTTAAAAATAAAATCAGGTCTTATTGATGAATATATTGGTTTTGATTTGTTTTTATTAGAAATGGGAGAAAAATGAATACACATATTATTAATGAAATTGCAGCAGATTTAAAAATAAGAAATAGTCAAATTGAAGCAGTATTAAAACTTCTAGAAGAAGGAAATACCGTTCCATTTATTGCAAGATATCGAAAGGAAGTAACAGGATCTTTAGATGAAGAAGTAATTAGAAAAATATCTAGTTATTATGAATATGAAGTAAGTTTACTAAAAAGAAAAGAAGATGTAATCAGATTAATTGATGAAAGAGGCATGCTAACTGAAGATTTAAAAACAGAAATTCTTGCTTGTAAAAAATTGGTTGATGTTGAAGATTTATATCGTCCTTATAAAGAAAAGAAAAAAACTAAAGCAACAGAGGCTATTAAAAATGGTTTAGAACCATTAAGTAAAATGATTATGGATTCAGTAAAAAACATTGATGAAGAAGCAAAAAAATTTATTAATGATAAAATTAAGACTTCTGAGGAAGCATTAGAAGGTGCTAGAAATATTATTTCAGAAATAATTAGTGATAAAGCTGATTATCGTAAATATATAAGAAATTATATTTTTAATAATGGATTATTAGTATCTAAAATAAAAAAGAATGCTCAAGATGAAAAAAAGGTATATGAAATATATTATGATTTTCAAGAAAGAGTTCTGCAAATTAAACCTCATCGAATATTAGCTGTAAACCGTGGTGAAAGTGAAAATATATTAAGTGTTTCAATAAATGTTGATGATGAAATTATTAAAAACTATCTTAATGATAAATTTAATAAAGTAACCGATCCAAGATGTGGTGAATTAATAAAAGAAGCAATAAATGATTCATATAAAAGACTTATATTTCCAAGTGTTGAAAGAGAAGTCAGAAGCGAACTAAAAGAAATTGCCGAAAATCAAGCAATAAGTAATTTTGCTTTAAATTTAGAAAACTTATTATTAACTCCACCAATTAAAGAAAAAGTTGTATTAGGTTTTGATCCTGCTTTTAGAACTGGATGTAAATTGGCAGTTTTAGATAAATTTGGAAAAGTATTAGAAATTGCAGTAATTTATCCAACTGAGCCACATAATAAAATTCTAGAAAGTGAACAAAAAGTACTTGAATTAATTGATAAATATAATATTGATATTATAGCAATTGGGAACGGAACTGCTTCAAGAGAATCAGAAAAATTTATTTCTGAAACTATAAAGAAATCTAGTAGAAAAGTTGAATATATAATTGTTAATGAGTCGGGTGCTAGTGTTTATTCAGCAAGCGATGAAGCCATTAAAGAATTTCCAGACTTAACCGTAGAAAAACGAAGTGCAATTAGTATCGGAAGACGACTACAAGATGCATTATCGGAACTAGTTAAAATTGATCCCAAAAGTATTGGGGTTGGCTTATATCAACATGATGTTAGTCCAAAAGAATTAGACAATTCATTAAATTTTACTGTAACTAAAATAGTTAATCAAGTAGGGGTCAATGTAAATAGTGCCTCAAAATCAATATTAAGATATATATCTGGTTTAACAAAAAAGACAATTGATGACTTAATTGATTACCGCGATAAACATGGTAAAATTAATAATCGTAACGAACTAAAAAAAATAAAAAGTATCAATGATAAAATATTTGAGCAAGCTGCGGGTTTTTTAAGAATTGATGGTGGTGATAATAATCTGGATCGCACTGGAATTCACCCTGAATCATATAGTATTGCTAATGAAATAATCAATACTTATAATTTAAGTAAGTATGAATTGGGAAGTAAAGAGATTATTGATGAAATTAATAGAATAAATGTAACAGAATTTGCAACGAGTAAAAATTATAATTTAATAACTGTTAATGATATTCTTGATAATCTTAAAAAACCAGTTAGAGATCCAAGAGATATGCTTCAAAAACCACTTCTTAAGAGTGATATTTTAGATATTAAGGATTTAACATTAGGAATGAAATTAAGTGGTACAGTTAGAAATGTTGTTGATTTTGGTGTTTTTATCGATATTGGTTTACATAATGATGGACTTGCACATATTTCTAAATTAAGTAATAAATTCATTAATCATCCAAGTGAAGTAGTTAGTGTTGGAGACATAGTAGATTGTTATATAATAGATATTTCACTAGAAAAAGAAAAAGTAAGTTTAAGTTTACTTAATTAAACAAAAAAGTCATAATTAATTATGGCTTTTTTATATGATTCTTTCAGTGTTTTTAAAATTAATCTTAGCACA
>CAZIUX010000055.1:0-5982 GCA_964542795.1 uncultured Muribaculaceae bacterium | reverse complement strand
AAATATGTTATGAGAAATGGATAAAAAAAGAATTATCTTTAATTAATAATGACTCATATATAATAATAGGATCAAGAGCAGCGACTACTTTTTTTCCAGATGAAAATTATAATGATTTAATATTTAAGGACAATATATTTAATGGTAAAAAAGCAATAGTATTACCGCATCCATCGCCGCTTAATATAAAGTGGTTTAAAGACAATCCCAAATTTTATAATGAAAGATTGAGTGAAATAAGAAAAACGATTAAAGAAATAATAAAATAAGTTAGATAAAAAAGTTTTGTGCCTATTGGAATATTGCCCCATATGTAATAAATCGAACCTTCTAATAGACGGTTCTTTTTCTTTTTATAAAAAAATGATATATAATTAAGTTGGGTGATATAAGTGAATGTATATGTAACAAGTTATGGTATAGATAAAAGATATAAAAAACACATGAAATCTTATGATGAAATTATAAATATATTAAAAGATAAAAATGTTGCTATAATATGTAATGCAAAATTAAAAACACAAGATAGAGCAAATTCTATTATAGCTAAAGAAGAATTAAATAAACATAATATTTTGGCAGATATTATAGACTTAGATGAAAAAGATTTTAAAATAGGAAAATATAATGCAATTTATTTTAGTGGAGGAGAACCAAAATTTTTGATGGATTCAATAATAAATAATGGATATCATAATGCAATTTTAGAATTTATGAATAATGGAAATGTTATAATTGGTCAATCTGCTGGCGCCATGATCATGTCAAAAAGATATGTAGATACTTCAATAGGAAGTGTAAAAATTTTGGATAATGGTTTTAATGTTTTTAATAAAATAATTATTCCTCACTATGATAATTTAGATTCTGAATTGCTAAAATTAATTCCAAATGATGTTTTTAAAGTAAACGATAAAGATAATTTAATAAAGCTAATATAAAAATATTTTGTGCCTATTGGAATATTGCCCCATTAAAGAAACAAACGAATTTCAATAAGGAGTTCTTTTTTGTTTAAAATGATATATAATTAGTTTGAGGTGTTATTATGAGTATTGAAACAGAAATGTATGATAAAGCAGTAAATTTTTTGATAGATAGATATGGTGAAAACAAATCAGGAGGGGTTGCTGTATTGCGAATTGAAACAGGCGAATATTTGATTAGTGTATGGCCAGAGATTAATAATAGCTCCGCTGATTTATGTGCAGAAACAGGAGCAATTTGTGAAGCCCACAAGTTAAATAAAAAAGTAACACATTCACTTTGTATTTGCAGACAAGATGATCATAAAAATTATGAAATATTATCTCCATGCGGCATTTGCCAAGAAAGATTGTTTTACTGGGGTCCTGAAGTTCAATGTGCAATTTCTACTAAAGATAACTCAGTTGTATTTAAACAATTAAAAGAGTTGCAACCGTATTACTGGTTAGATAAAAAATAAGTGTAAAACATTTTTGCCTATTGAAATTTTGCACTCAAGCTCATAAAAAAAACATATATAGAAAATAAGAAAACGATAACTATATTTTATAAGTTATCGTTTTTAAATATTATAATTTAATTTGTTAGAAAGATCGACTTGATATTTTCTAAATGTTTCTACCTTAGATATAGGAACTACCGATAAAATATAGCCATTAATTATCGCTAATTTAGAAAAACCATTATTTGGTGCAAAAAAGCAAAGTAATTCTAGTTTGTAATCTTCTAAAATGGATCTAATTTTTGCTAAATCATAAATATCATTAATGATTTTATCTTCTCTTCTAAGTTTAATAATTTCATCATCATTTTTTGTTATGTCATTTTTGTTAAGAACAAAGTTAATATTCTGTTCTTTCATTAAATGATTAATTAAACTTACTACATCATCAAGTTCAAATTTTTTTTTGACAAATATCATTTGATTAGTATCTATCATATATTGAACATAACTTACTAGATTTTCTATATTACAAGCTAATTCTTTTTTATTATCTATTTCATTTGATAATTTTTTCAAATAATTGATATCAAATACTAATGGAATATAAATATTATTATCAATATCTACTCCTAATTTATATTTAATGATTTGCTTTCTTTCTTTATTTGCAAATATATATATTACAATACCAAAGAATATAAATATACTTGGAAAAACTAATAAGGGAATTGTAGCATACCCTATTAATACAAGGACGGTAATTAATAATAATGAACCCAAAAGTTTAGATAGAGCTAGGATTTTAGATTTTCTAACAAAAGATGTGAAATTGTTATTCACTGTTAGTTTCCTCCATTTCATTATCACTTACATTAAATAACTCGCTGTATCTAGAACTATTTATAATACATAAATATGTTGGATAATTTCCTTTACCTTCTTTATTGTATATTAGAAATGCAACCAATTCATAATCTTTTAATTTACTTTTAATTGTTTCATTAATTTTATTTAAATCATATGCCATTGTTGGTATATAATCTCTTCTTCTTGCTTTGATAAACTCATCATCGTTTTTTGTAATATCTGATGAATTTAAATTGAAATCAAAATTATATTTTTTTAATAAAGCATTAATGTTTTCACAGGTTAATCCAACTGACTCAGATCCACATAATAATTTGATATAGTCTTGTTGACATAATGAGGAAAACACATCAGCAATATTTTTATATTCATTTGGATGTATAAAAGAAATTTCATCATTGGTAATTAAAGATATTAATGCATTAAAATAATTATCGATTGTTAAATCATCAGAAATATTAAAGTGTTCAACTTTGAATTCATCATATTCTTCGCTTCCATATTTATTAAAAAATTCTTCATTCATTTGTTTGGAAATTTCAATGTTTTTTGCTTTTGCATTTTCATAAATTTTTTGTTGCCAATATATAGGATACATTATGAATGTACCAAAACCAGATGCAAACATAATCCATGCAAATAAATCAATAGGTTTATCTTTATTAACTAAAATTGCTGATATTAAAATACAAATTAGTAAAACTGTTAAGAACGAATATGCAATTATACCAACTAAATGTCCTCCGCGTTTATTCTTTTTAAATTTTCCAGTTTTTATATATTTTGCTAGAACAAATGCATATCTTGTCAAAATTAATAAAACTATAATATAAATAACTATCTCCACATTTATTTTTCCTTCTATTTATTAATTATTTTTTTAATATTTTGGCAAATATCATCGGAAACTTTATAAATGTTAACTCCAATCGGTTTGCAATTGATAAGAACATTATTTTGCCAATTTTTCATAACTAAAATTTCTTTGACATCTTCATAAACTGTTGTTCTAATTAACTTTCCTTTTTTGTACATTTCAAATTTGTCCGCATAAAAAACAAATTCATATTTTGGTGGAAATAAAAATAAAATTCCATTTTGCCCACGTGCCGTAAATCTAAGTAACTCGTTCATTTGTCAACCTCCTATTAATTAAGTATAATTATACACTATAATTTTGATTCTATAAAATATTATTGTATTTTCATATATTTTTAATATTATTGTAAATTATCTAGACTTTCCAAAATACATGTGTTATTCTAATCTCCCTTAATGAATTAGAAACTTATAGTTAATTAAATTCATTAAAAAGAAATAGGAGAGTAAATTATGGTAAACATAAAAAAATTAAACAAAACAATTGAAACCGCATTGATGTTAGACTATTCTGATAATAGTGTAATACTAAGAAATTTATATGAAAGAGCAACAGAAGTATTCTTTAGCTATAATGGTAATTTTAAGATTATTGAAGAAAGTACCGGAACTAAAGTTATCTTACCAGAAGAATTGATTAAGTTAAGAGATAATCTTGAAGTTTTATCGTTATCATTAGAATTAATTAGTCCAAGAACTTATGTAGCTTAATAAAAAGATTTTGTCAAAAAAAACTTAAATATTTAAGTTTTTTTTAATTTAAATATGATAAAATTTTCTTAGGAGGTATCTATATGAATAAATTAACAATTAAAGAAACTAATAATTTAATTGAAATTTTAGAAAATCGATTTAAAAATAATATGCATCGACATCAAGATGTTATTTGGGAAGAAGTATTAAAAAAATTATTAAATTCGGATAAATTATGGTCATTAAATGAAATGGAAAAAACAGGTGGTGAACCTGATGTAGTTAAAAAAGACCAAGAAGTTTTTATCTATTATGATTTTTCAAAAGAAACCCCAATTAATAGAAGAAACGTTTGTTATGACAAAGAGGCATTAGATTCAAGGAAAAAATTTAAACCAGAAAATGATGCATTAAGTTTTGCAAAAAACATGGGAATAAATATTCTTGATGAAAATGAATATCGTTACTTACAAAGTATTGAACAAGTTGATTTAAAAACTTCAAGCTGGTTATTAACACCATTAAAAATTAGAAAATTGGGTGGAGCAATATTCGGAGATAACAGATACAATCAAGTTTTTATATATCATAATGGAGCCGAATCATATTATAGTGTTCGTGGATTTAGAGGATATTTAATTATATAATAAGTTAAATAGTTGGGAGATTATTATGTTTGATACAATAATTATTGGTGCTGGTCCCGCAGGAATGATGGCAAGCATCAATGCTTCTATGAATCATAGAAAAGTTTTATTAATAGAAAAAAATAGTACTGTTTTAAATAAATTAAAATTATCTGGGGGAACAAGATGTAATTTAATTAATCTAAAAGAACCAAATGAATTCATTAAAAATATACCAGTAAATGGTAAATTTCTTTTTTCGACATTAAACACGTTTTCACCATTTGATATTTATGATTATTTTAATAAATCAGGGGTAAAATTAAAAGTAGAAGATAATGATAGAGTATTTCCAAGTAGTAATACATCACAAACAATAATCGACTTTCTATACAGTAAAGTAATAAATAATAATGTGGTTCTTAATCTAAATGAGTCGGTTATAAAAATAAATATTCTAAATTCAAAAATAAAAGAGGTTATCACCAATAAAAGTTCATATAAATGCCATAATATTATTATTGCAACTGGTGGAAAATCCTATCCCCATACTGGATCGACTGGTGATGGTTACAAATTTTGTCAGTCAATTAATCAACCACTTACTAAGTTATATCCAGCAGATACTTTTTTATATAGTGACGTCCCAGATTATTTGTCAGGAATTACAGTTGATAATGTTTTATTAAAATTAGATAAATATACCGAAAAAGGTTCGATGCTATTTACTCATTTTGGAGTGAGTGGTCCTGTAGTTTTTAAAATTAGTGAGCAAATATATCATAAATTAAGTGATAATGAAGATTCAACACTTATTGTCGATTTTATTCCTGAATATAATGAATTTGAAATAAATGAATCACTTAGTAATTATCCCAATAATGAAACATTAATAAGTTTTTTAAAAGATTATTTACCAAAAAAACTCCTTATTTATATATTAGGAGAAGAATTTATTCATCAAAAAATCAATACTATATCAAAGAACAATATACATAAGTCAATCGAAAAATTAAAAAACTATAATCTAGTAATAACTAAAACTGGTTCAATTGAACAAAGTTTTGTTACAGGTGGTGGAGTAGATTTAAGATATGTTGACCCAAAAACCATGGAGTCAAAAATTAATCCCGGGATATTCTTTGCTGGAGAAATTTTAGATATTCACGGGCATACTGGAGGGTATAACATTACAATTGCTTTAAGTACAGGTTATACTGCAGGAAAAAAATAGTAACGTTTTTACGTTACTATTTTTCATTTTATAATTAAATCTTTCTTAAACATCTATCATATTCACTGCAAAACTTTTTAAAATTATATACCGTTAATACTTCATCATAATGTTTACCAAGATCTTGTGTCAATAGAAAATCATCTAGTAGGGACTCATCATAGTTAAGTGCAATTAATTCTTTCTTAAAGGATTCAACAGCATCTTTATTATCGTCTAAAAATATCCTAACAAGTCCTTTGCCGGTTACA
>CAZIUX010000054.1:0-6009 GCA_964542795.1 uncultured Muribaculaceae bacterium | reverse complement strand
TATTAGAAGTATAATTTAATTCTTCATCAATAAATCTTTCATAATGTCCTAAATCTAAATCGGTTTCACAACCATCATAGGTAACAAAAACTTCCCCATGTTGAATTGGATTCATTGTTCCGGGGTCAACATTAAAATAAGGATCAAATTTTTGCATAAAAACTTTATATCCTCTAGATTTTAATAATAGGGCTATTGAAGATGCAGTAATGCCTTTTCCAAGTCCAGAAACAACGCCTCCAGTTACAAATACATACTTTGTTATAAAGAAACACCTCACTTTATTTTGAGAGGTATGGGCTCTTATTAATTATATCACTAGTTATTTAAAAAATGATATCTTTTTAATATATCAAAAAATTAATTTATGTTAAGATTATATTGGAAGTGAAATATGAAAATTGGATATGCGTGTATTACTTTAGGAATAAAGGAAAAGTATAAAACTATAAGAGCTAAAAGTATTACTGAGGAAAAAATTAAAGATATAATTAATCATAATCTCAATTTATTAGAAAAAGTAATAGATTATAATTTTAGTAATAATATTTTATTATTTAGAATATCTTCGGATTTAATTCCATTTGGCTCTAGTTCTTTAAATAAAATTAATTGGAAAGATGAGTATGCTTCTAAATTTATTTTACTTGGAGATAAGATAAAAAAATATAAAATGAGAGTATCAATGCATCCAGGTCAATATACTGTAATTAATTCCTTAAGAGAAGAAGTGGTTATAAATAGTATTAATGAATTAATCTATCATGCCGATTTTTTAGATTTGATGGGGCTAGATTCAACACATAAATTAATTTTACATATTGGGGGAATTTATGGTGATAAAGAAAATGCCACTAAAAGATTTATTGATACTTTTTATAAATTGCCGAATAATGTTAAAGAAAGATTAGTTATTGAAAATGATGATAAATCATATAACATTAATGATGTTTTATTTATAAGCAATATAATAGAAATTCCGGTTGTCTTTGATAATTTACATCATGAGTTAAATAAATATGGAAACAATAATGATCAATATTGGATTAATTTAGCAAGTAAGACATGGAAGAATAAAGATGGCAAACAAAAAATCCATTATTCACAGCAAGCTATTGATAAAAAGAACGGATCTCATTCTGAGACAATAGATTTAAAAATATTTAAAGAATATTTAAAAGAAATTAATACTGAGTTAGATATTATGCTTGAAGTTAAAGACAAAGATATTTCCGCAATTAATTGTATTAATTCATGGTATAATTTAATTAAATAAGTAATTAAAGGAGAAAAATGTTATGAATTTAGAAGAAATGAAGAAGATAGTAATCGAGATATTTGAAGCAAAAAAAGGTGAGGAAATTCATGGAAAAATAATTGATGATAATACAATATATTTTCATCAACATAAAAAAGATGGAAAAGAAATAATTATTAGTTCTGATGGTAGTTATTTATTAAACTCACCATCGACTGATTATGAAAAATTTCTTGAAGATTTTAAGACTGGTAAAAGAAGTAATACAAATATATAAAAAAAATAATCATTATAAATATATATTATCTTTGGTGAGGTATTTATGAATAATAATGTTCCTAAATGGTTAAGATTAGATAACTCTGCTATATTATATCCTTCTATTGCAACTAAAAATTTTGTTCAAATGTTTAGGTTATCTATTACTTTAAATGAAAAAATTGATGTTAATCTATTACAAGAAGCTGCAAATAAAGTAATTAAAAGAATTCCTTCTTTTTCGTATCGTTTAAGAATGGGTTTATTTTGGTATTATTTCAGTTATATTGATGATGTTCCTAATGTAGAACCTGATGCCAATAATCCTATGACAAGAATTAAGTGGAAAGATAACAAACATTTTATGTTTCGAATTAGATATTTTGAAAATAGAATTGCTTTGGAAATATTCCACGCTTTAACTGACGGGATGGGCGGGCTTACTTTTTTATTAACTCTCGCAGCAGAATATTTAAAACTTAAGCATAATATTGAATTTGAATATTCAGATTTAATATTAAATCCTTTAGATAAACCAAAGGAAGAAGAATATGAGGATGCATTTAAAAAAGTTAAGGGAAAACTAGGAAAAATTGAACTTGAGAAAATTGCTTATCATTTTAAAGGAACAGTTGAAGATAAACATATTCTAAATATAATAACTGGCAAAATTCCTCTTGATAAAACGAAAGAGCTAAGTAAACAATATAACTGTAGTATTACTGAATTTATTGTTTCTGTGATGATTTATGCTATTCAAGAAATAAAAGAAAAAGATAAATCAAAAAATCACAAAAATAAATGTATAAAAATTGCTGTTCCAGTTAATTTAAGAAAAATATATCATCATAAAACATTAAGAAATTTTTCTTCTTATGTAAATGTTGGAATAGATTGTCAATATGGGCATTACGATTTTGAAGAAATTATTACAATAGTAAAAAGTCAGATGAAATTACTGGTTAATGAAAAAAAACTTAAAGCTAAAATATTGGGAAATGTTAAAGCTGAGAAAAACTTATTGTTAAGAATCGTTCCAATGTTTATAAAAAAATATATTATTTCTTTAGCAGAAAAAGTATTAGGGGATAGATATTGTTCTAGTAATTTTTCTAATTTAGGTAATATTGAAGTTCCTGAAGAATTAATTAGTCATATCTCAAAAATAGAATTGATTATTGGAAGATCAAAAACAAAACCAAATGCTGCATCTTGTATTGGGTTTAATAATAATTTATATATTAGTTTTTCAAGAAGAATAAAAGAAACAGAATTTGAAAAAATATTTTTTAAATTTCTTGTTGATTTAAATATTCCAGTAGAAATAGAAAGTAATCAAAGGTGATAGTATGTATTGTTATAAATGTGGGGTAAAACTTGCTAATAGTGAAAAGAAATGCCCTTTGTGTAATACTAAAATACCAGTTAATTCTAATCAGAAAGAGGTATTGGCTTATCCTAAAAATATTGAAGAAATTAATAATAAAATAAACATTACTTATTTGATACGATTAGGTTCATTAATATTAGTATTAATTTCGGTAATTATTGTTTTATGTAATTTAATTGCAGTAGGTAAGGTAACCTGGTCAATATATGTAATATCCTCAACAGTTTATTTATGTTGTTTATTGTTTTTTATTAGTCGAAGAAAAATATATATATCAATATTTTGGAGTGTAGTGATTAATGAGTTATTTATTTTCTTTATAGCATTTATTAACAATGGAATCGACTGGTATTGGATATTAGCTTTTCCACTAATTTTATTGTCAGGTTTAACTTCTCTATTTTTTTATAAAATTTTTAAAATAAAAAAAATATTACAAATTATTTCATACTCATTAATATATATTTCTTTTTCACTAGTAGTAACTGAAATACTAATTGACTTATATAGAGATAATATTATTAATTTAAGCTGGTCAATTATATCAATATTACCAATGATTATTATTGGTTTATTATTGCTAATTATTTCATTCAATGATAAATTAATCGATGAAATAAAAAGAAGAATTTTCATATAACAACATAATTCATTTTGCAAACAACATGGATGTTTGCACTTCTAAAAAATAAAATTATTTCATTATAATTTTTTTGACACCATTAATAAAATTTTGAGGTATAATTAATTATGAGGGATAAAGATGAATAAAAAAATAATTTGTTTTTCTATGTTATTATTTTTTGTTTTTGCGGTGTTAATAAAAAACACTTATTCTTTTTTCGTGCCGATTACTATTGGTAATCAAACCTTATCAACAACACGATTTTCTAATAGAAATGTAGAGATAAATTATTCTAATGGATCAAATTTATTAATTGATTCTTCAAACATATCTGTTACTAAAAATATAACAATAATAAATAATAGCCTTTCTTCAATAAATTATTTATTATATTTTTATGATGTAAATAATACTTTGGTTGATCAAACAAAATTAACTTATTCTTATACTTGTACTGGAGTAGGTTGTGATACGAGAACTAACATACAAGCACCAAGTAATGAAGGGCCTCTTTCACTTTATATACCAGTTTCTTCTGGAGTAACTCATACCTATGAAATTACTTTTTCCTATGATGGAACACCAAGTGGAAGCTTTATAGGAAGACTTGAAGTGATCAAACCAATTATTTATGGATTAGCAATTAATGGTGATCGTAATGGAACTAGAACTGATGATGCGATTGGAAAAAATGTGACTCTTGTAGATAACAAAAATATAAATTCTGATTTTGACACTGCAGAAATATATAAAGAAATGGTTGAAGTAACTGATAGTTATGGAAATCAATTTGTTAAAATACCAAAATTTTATATAAAGAAAACTAAAACCGCACCTACTTATTGGACATATCAAGTATCAAAAACAAAAGTTGATAGTAATTATTATTTGCCAGAAAGTTTTAAAAATCCCAGTACTGGAGATATTTTAGATTATGTATTGGTTGGAAGATATGAAGCCAGAATAAATGGAACAAAGCTAGAATCTAAAAGAGGAGCAAATCCAGCAGTTAGTCAAACAATAAGTACTTTTAGAACTTATGCTATGAATAATGGTCCAAGTTATCACTTGATGGATATTCATATTGTTGATGTCATTAATACATTAGCTTATATTGAATTTGGATCAGTAGAACTTCAACAATTTATGTTTGGTTATACAACTTTAGGTTTTTCTCTTAAGTCTTGTGGATCTTCAGATTCTGTTCCAACAGCCTCTGGTTCACCTACTAATGGAACTAATGGTTTAAATGTCATGAGATATCGTTATATTGAAAATCTATATGGCCAAATATGGAAGTTTGTTGATGGGGTAAATGTTCGCAATAGACAAGTCTATGTTTCTAAAAATCACACGAATTATGCAAGTGATGTTTTCAGTGGAGATTATCAACTTGTAGGTTATTCAATTGGATCAACAAATGGATGGGCATATGAACTCGGTTATGATGCAAATTATCCTTTTGTTAATATAACTACAGACATTAGATCAGCTTCAACCGATACAATTTATAGAGATTATTATCAATCTAATACCGGAGATAGAGAAGTGGTTTTTGGCGGAAGTATGACAAATGCTTTGGGCTATGCCGGAACACATTTTTGGGATGCTGCAAGTGCTTCATCCAATTCAAGCAACCGTTTGGGTGCTAGACTTATCAAGAAAGCATTTTAATATATAGACAAAAAAATATATATTTTTTTGTTTTTTTATGTTAATATATCTAATCAATGAGGAGGCTAACAATGAGTAAAGAAAGTAAAACCAGAACAATGATGATCTCGATTGATGAAGCAAAAATAGCTAATATAAAAGATTTTCCATATTATTATGCACAAAAAAAACACAGAGATAATTTAAAAGATTATTTAAGTGAACAGTTTAAATCGAATATAACTTTTGAAAAAGATGAATCAATTAATGTCATAAGAGCAAACTATAGAGGATTTCCTTTAGAGTTAATTATATTCAATGGAGTGATATTGAAGATAGAAAATGAAGGTTCAGCATGCTTAATTGAAGATTTTAAGCCAGTTTTTAATAGTCTTTTTCAAGCGGAACCAATCTGTACATATAATGCATTATCAAATCCTAATGGTTCTTATAACCCTAGTATTGAATGGAATTTACATCCTGAAGAAAGAATATTTGAATTAGTACATGGAAAGAATGGTATTTTTAAAGGTTACCTAACTAGATTCAGAGATTTATATACAAGATCTGTTATTGAATCTTTAGGTTCTAATTTATTAACTGCCGAGGGGTATAAAACATTATTTGGGAGTGAATTAAATTCACATCCGGAATTTTTTAAATATAAAATTAAACAAATTTTACTAGCTCATCCAGAATTTAATCCAGATAATATAAATGAATGGGCAAGATCCACTAGTATGCAATATAAAAAACCTAATCAAGAATAATTTTAGAAAGGCTTATTTAAGTCTTTTTTTATGATACAAATAAATTAATTAACTA